>JALORD010000405.1 GCA_025459145.1 Pirellulaceae bacterium
GCTGCGGCGATGGCCTGTTCCTCTCCTGTAACCCCTTCGACCGCCAGAAAACGCATCAAGTGCGCCTCGGCCGACTTTTCGTCGAGCGGAATGTTTGAATCGCTCATTTTTGCAGTTCCTTGATGCTTCGGCATGCGCCCAGCACTATAGACCCCAGGGGAGTCCGGCCAGGTGCCAGATGATGAAGAGGATGGTCCAGATGACGAAAGTGATTACCACATAGGGGAGCATGAGCGACACCACAGTGCCCACGCCGGCCTCCTTGTCGTAACGTTGGCAAAAACCGACCACCAGGGCGAAATACGCATTCAGCGGCGTGATCGAATTGATCGGCGAATCGGCAATCCGATACGCCGCCAGTACCGCCTCGGGATCGACTTCCAGGTTCATGAGGAGCGGCACAAAGATGGGGGCGAAGAGGGCCCATTTGGCAATCGCCCCGGTAATCAGCAGGTCCAAGAGCCCTACGACGATAATGAAGGCGATCAATAGCACCAGCGACGGAAAGTTGGCCGACTTCAGCACATCGGACAGCGACAGCGCCAGGATCGTCCCCATGTTGGTGTAGTTGAAGTAGGCGATGAACTGGCTGAGAACCAAGAACAGCAGCACGAGACTTCCCAGTCCGGCCAGCGCCTTTTCCATCGCTTTGATGATGTCGGTCAGGCTGCCGAGCGTTTTGGCGCCGTAGCCGTATGCCGCCCCGGTCACCAAAAAGAGGACCATAATCATCGCGATCAGGCCGTTCATGAAGGGCGAATTGCCGATCAGCTCGCCCGTCTCCGGCGACCGCAGGGGCGCCCCTTCCGGCAGCGTTAACAGAGCAAACACCGCCAGTACGGCCAGCAGGCCCAACCCCGCGTAGATGAGGCCTCGCGTCTCGTCGGCGGTAAGCTTCCCCCCGTCTGCCGCCGCCGTTCCCTGATCCTTCGCGTCTTTGGGGGGCTTATATTTCCCCAGCCGCGGTTCGATCAGGCGTTCGGTGATAAAGGCGATGACGAACGTCAGCACGATCACCGAGGCGACCGAGAACCAGATGTTCGATGCCAGGCCGATGGATCGATCGGGATCGACCAGGGCGATGGCGTCATTGGTGAACTCGACCAGCACGGCGTCCAGCGGCTTGATCAGCATGTTGACGGTGAACGCTCCGGCCACCGCAGCGAACGCCAGCGCCAAGCCTGCGACCGGATGCCGGCCGACGCTCAGGAAAGCAATGCCCGCCAGCGGGATGAGCACGAGGTACCCGGCGTCGGCGGCGATGCTCGACACGATGCCCACGAACGCCAGGATGTACGTGAGCGCCCACGGGGGCGAGATGATGACGAGCTTGCGTATCAGCGTCTTGACGAGCCCCGACTCTTCGGCCACTCCCGCCCCAACCATCGCCACGATCATCAGCCCCACGGCGGTAAAGCCCATGAAACTGGGAATCAGCGACGAATAGATAAAACGAATGCCGTCGGTCGACAGCAGGCTGCGGGCCGAGATCGTCCGCTCTTCGATCCGGTACGACTTTTCGTCCTGCGGGTAGTAATCGACCTTGGCCAGCGAGTCGTACTCGCTCGGATCGAATTCCGAACCAGCCGGCCGCTGGCTGGCGATGGGCACGATCACCTCCTGCGTGACCTGGGCTCCTGTCATGACCAGGAGTTGCGACAGCACAATGACGATCCCGATCAGGGCCAGGAAGATGAGCACCGGATGCGGCACCATGTTGCCGACTTTTTCGACGACGTCGAGAATGCGCTGCATCGACGTTTTCGGGGCTTCGGGCGTTTTGCTCATACAAGCGTTTCCAGAAGGTTGCTGGCGGCGCCCGCGGCAAGCTAGGGACTTGCGGCCGGCGGAGGTTCGAGCGGCAAGAGGATGGGAACGAGTGCGACGCACACGATCAGGACCAGGATGCTGAACGGCACACCCACGCGGACAAAGTCGCCGAAGCGGTAGTTGCCGGGCGTCACGACCAGCGTGTTCACGGGCGAAGAGACCGGCGTCATAAACGCCGTCGAGGCGGCCAGCGCGACAATCATGGCGAACGGAAACGGCGAGAAGCCAAGTTCCTGCGAAATGGCAATCGCCACCGGCGCCATCAGCACGGCGGTCGCCGTATTGGAAATGAACATGCCCAAAAGGGCGGTAATCGCAAACAGTGCCGCCAAAACGCCCCGCGGACCCAGGCCGCTGGTCACCGACGTGAGACCATCCGCCGCGAGTTCTACGCCGCCGGTTCGCTGCAGGGCGATCGAAAACGGCAGCATTCCGACAATCAAGATGATCGTCTTCCAATCGATCGCCCGGTAGGCGCTCGTCAAGTTCACAACGCCGAGCGCTCCCATCAAGAGGCAGCCGATCAGGGCGGCCTGCACATTCGGGATCACGCCGCTCACCATCAGTCCCACAACGAGCGCGAGGCACGCCACGGCCTGCGGCGCCTTGCCCGCGACCGGCAGCACATCGGCCATTTCGGCCGGCAAGCTGAGCGGCACCACATGCTTCCGCCCCGACTGCAGATTCTTGATCGATTTCCAGGGACCGATTACGAGCAGCGTATCGCCGAGCTGCAGTTTTTCGTTGTGCAGCGCCCCTTCGTGGGCCTCGACGCCTCGCCGCAAGCCGATGATCGTCACACTGAATCGCGAACGAAAGTTCGATTCGGCCACCGTTCGCCCGATCAGGTCCGATTCGGCCGGAATGATCGCCTCAGCCATGCCGATCTCTTGCGACCGATCGGTGAAATACGTTCCGCTCAAGGGGAGCCGTTCAAGGGCGTACTCCTGGCGGAACGTATCGGCATCGCCCCCGGCTGCGAACAGATCGATCAGCAAGATGTCCCCCGCTTCGAGGACCGTTTTGGCTGTCGGCTGGATGACCTTTCGCTCCCGTTCGATCGCCACGAGGCTCGCGCCCGATCGGTCGCGCAGTCGAATCTCTTCGATCGACCGACCCACCAGCGGCGACTCGGGAAGGATCCGGACTCGATGCTCGCGATCGGTCAGGCGGTACCGCTTGACCCATTCGGCCAGACTCGGCAGGCCCGCCGTCTTGCCAAGGGCATCGCTACTGGCTCCGTCGGGCAACCAGCGGCGGGCAAACAGCATGTACACAATTCCGAGCGCCAAGATCGGCAGGCCGAACGGCGTGAAGCTAAAAAAGCCAAAGCCAGTCTGTCCCCAGCGAGAATTCGCCTGGGCGTGGGCAGACTTCAAATACGTCTCCAGTTCGCTATTGACGACCAGATTCGGCGCCGTCGCCACGAGCGTCATCATCCCGCTCATCAGCGCCGCAGCCGAGAGCGGCATCATCAGCTTGCTGGGCGATGTCCCCGTGGTCCGCGCGATCCGCAGCACGACCGGAATGAAGATGGCCGTCACCGCGGTCGAACTCATCGTGGACCCGAGCCCGCAGACGACCAGCAACAAGAGCACGATCAGCCGGCTCTCGCTGGTACCGGCCGCCCGATTCAGCCAGTCGCCCAGTTGCCGGGCCACGCCGGTGCGGACCAAACCATCGCCAATGACAAACAGGGCCGCGATCAGGACGATGTTGCCATCGCTGAATCCAGCCAGGGCCTCGTTCATTGAGACCACATTCTCGCCCGTGATGACGCTGACAAACGGGAGCAGGGTCAGCACGATCAGCGCGACTGCGTCCATGCGGGGGCGGTCGATCGCAAACATGACGATCGCCGCCAGCAGCAGCAGTAGAACTAGCGCGAGCGCGAGGCTCATAGAACAGCGGTGATTCCTGGGTGCAGACGCAAGTGAGCGCCGAGCGAGGAGAATCGCGCCGGGGCAAACCCAAGCTCGCTAGGTTATAGTGCGCGTCCCCCAGCCCGGCCAGTCTAGGGGTATCAAGATTGTGTGCCGATTCGCAAGCGGATCGCGACCGGGAGCAGCTACCTCGGCTCCTCATGCACGCCCCGGATTTCGCCAATTTCCCCTTCCCCCGGGAGTGGGAACGGGCATAATGGAGGGATACCCCAAGCGGACCCCAGCGGATCCGGTGCAATGCCGGGCGGGCAGCCTTGCCCGTAGGGTCGTGCGGATGGTTGCCAGCTTGTCGAATCCATCTCCGCCCCACGCGCCGCTCCGGCTCCTTTTTTGGGTTCCCCTTACCCTTCAATGTTCCCTGTTCGTTGAGGCTGGGGCCCTGATCGCCAGGGCCTGACGCTTGGCGGCTGTCGCCACTTGTGCCGGAACCCGATGCCGAGTGTTCATCTCGCATCGGTCCGCGACGACGGCCCGCCGTCGTCGGCGACGGAAATCGGCCCCGAGCATTTGCCGATCCTCCGCGAGATCGAGGCCGAAGGAGAACCGCTGTCGCTGGCCGAGGAACTGGCCGAACTGCAGGACCGCGGCCGGCTGGACGATGCGGCCGAACGGCTGGGCAAGCTGACCAAGCAGTCGGAGACCCACATTGCGGCGCTGCAGAAGATGACGATGCCGCAACTGCTCGAAGAAGCCCGCAAAGAGAACTTGAGCGAGGTGGCGGGCCTCAAGCGGCAGGACCTGATCTTTCGCATCCTGAAAGAGCGGGTCAAGATGAACGGGCTCATGTACGGGGAGGGGACGCTCGAAATCCTGCCCGACGGGTTCGGCTTTCTGCGCAGTCCCGACTACCACTACCTGTCGTGCCCCGACGACATCTACGTCTCGCCGAGCCAGATTCGCCGGTTTGGCCTGCGCACGGGCTCAACCGTGTCGGGACAAATCCGCCCGCCGAAAGAGAACGAGCGGTACTTTGCCCTGTTACGCGTCGAGGCGATCAACTATCTCGATCCGAATGCCGCCAGCAGCCGGGTGTCGTTCGACGACCTGACGCCGCTGCATCCCGACAAGCGGATTGTGATGGAGCACGACGCCGACGACATGTCGACGCGCGTCGTCGACCTGGTCACGCCGATCGGCTTTGGCCAGCGCGGCTTGATCGTCAGCCCGCCGCGAGCCGGCAAGACGATCCTGATGCAGAAGATGGCCAAGGCCGTGCTGCAGAACTTCCCCGATGCCTACGTCATCATGCTCCTGGTCGACGAGCGGCCCGAAGAAGTCACCGACATGGAGCGGCAGGTGAAGGGGCCGAACTGCGAAGTGATCAGCAGCACGTTTGACGAGCCGCCGGCTCGGCACGTGCAAGTCGCCAACATGGTCCTCGAAAAGGCGAAGCGGCTGGTCGAGTGCGGCACCGATGTGGTGATCTTTCTCGATTCGATCACGCGGCTGGCACGAGCCTGGAACAGTGAATGCCCGCAGTCGGGCAAGCTGCTCACCGGCGGTCTCGACGCGAACGCCCTGCAGCAGCCCAAGCGGTTCTTTGGCTCGGCCCGCAAGGTCGAGGAAGGAGGCTCGCTGACGATCCTGGCGACGGCGCTCGTCGACACGGGGAGCAAGATGGACGATGTGATCTTCGAGGAGTTCAAAGGGACGGGCAACCTGGAGATTCACCTCGACCGGCGACTCGTCGACAAGCGGATCTGGCCGGCGATCGACATTTTCAAAAGCGGTACGCGGCGGGAAGAGATCCTGATGGATCCCGACGAGTATCGCCGTGTGACCGTAATGCGGCGGGTACTGGCCGACATGGATTCGCCCAGCGCCATGGAACTGCTCGTCACGCGGCTGGCCAAGACCAAGACCAACGCCGAGTTTCTGATGAGCATGAATGTGAAGTAGGTTGTGGCTCCACAGAGAATAACTTCCCCCGGCGGGACGAAGCACCAAAACCCAAACAAATCCGAAGGACCAAAGTGCGAATGTCCTAAACCGAGCAATCGGCGGCGGGTTCGGCATTTTCGCAGCTGCATGTCGGACACCGCCTACGATCATTCGAACTTTGGGACTTGGTCATTGTTTGTGATTTGGTGCTTGCCGATTGGTCATTTTGGGAGGACCGGGAAGTTATTAATCGTTGAATCCTTGGGTGCGGGCGCTGTAGTCCGAGTATGGCGAGTCCCCTGACAATCCGCGCCTGGCAGCCGACCGACGATGTCCAGGGCATCACGGAGCTGCTCCATCGGGCATATGCACCGTTGGCCCAGGCGGGGTTGCGTTACCTCGCTACGCATCAGTCGGCCGAAATTACGCGCGAGCGGCTGACGTCGGGTTATCCGCTAGTTGCGCTCGTGGGCGGCGCTATCGTCGGAACAGCCACGCTCTATCCGCCCGACGCCGCTTCGCCGTGCGAACTGTATCGCCAGCCGGGGGTGTATTGCTTCGGGCAGTTTGCCGTTTCGCCCGAGCTCCAGGGAAGCGGAATCGGTCGGCAACTGGTCGCGCATTTGGAGGCTCTCGCTGGCCAACTCGGCGCGACGGAGCTTGCACTCGACACGGCGGAGGGAGCGGTGCATTTAGTCCAGTGGTACGAGCGGCTGGGGTTTCGCCGCGTTCAGTATGTCGAGTGGGACGTGACCAACTATCGCAGCGTCGTCCTGAGTAAGTCGCTGAGTACGAGGCAGGTCTCAGCCGGCGGCAGCCCCGCACTTTGAGGGGAGCGAATATGCAGTCGGCGCCGCGCGGCGCAAGTGGATGCCGGGCTTGGGCTTCCGGCGACAACTGGAAGTGCCTGCGATCGCGAAAAATTGTTTGGGTTTTTACAACTTTGCATAAGTCGTTGTGCACACACTCTTTGTGGCCAAAATGACTCCGGCGGCGCGGAGAGGTTGTGGTATACTCGCACCCCGGCGAAGCACTTGGGGGGGCGGCGAACGAGAGTGTCTAGCAGGCGGCGGCCTGCCCTGACCGATTCGCGTCCGGCTCGCATCCGTCGCCGTGATCTTTGGCAATTCGGTAGCAATGCAAAGTGGCGGAAGTTGTCACCGTGTGCGCCGCTTGCCGGGCGGTGCCGCGCGCGAGTGGAGGCCGCACCAACCGTCCCAGGTTCCGCTCGGCAAGCGAAACCTGCTGGCGAAACCGACTTGAGGTGAACGTTTCGTTAAATAATTGCGGGCGCTCAGTGGAGTGCAGTTGTGCTAAGTCGCTGTTAGGTAGTGACTTGCAGCGACGCTTGGCGCGGCTGATCGCCTGGTCGCCGCGAAGGGAGCGCTCAGGCGCTCAGCTCAACATTGGGTAACGATCGCAAGTGTTGAAGTGTTCACTGTTCAGCGCGATTCACCGTTCAGCACTCGGCCGTTGAGGTGAACATTCCGTTAAATATCCGCGGGCGCTCAGTCGAATGGGTGGCACGCAAGTGTTTACCCCAAAGAGACTTGCGGCGACAATGAGCGCCGACGGTCATCACCAGGTAGCGCTCCGGCGCTCAGTCGTTCAGCTCGGCCGCACAGTGCGCATTCCCCGGTAAAGGGGGCAAGCGGTGGCGAACCGATGTCGTCGAAGATCGCGCTAGCACCGCAAGCGCCAGCAGCCGCAAAGTCGCTCCAATCGGCAAGATCCTCCGATTCGGGCAATTCGTTTAAACCCGAACGGTTCGCCGTGTCGATACCCCTACCCGCGCGGATACTCCAGCCGCTTTGTGGAAGGGACAGCAAGCATGGTACGGACGTCGACGATTGTCTTGGGATTGCTATTCGCCGTAGGGATCGTGGTGGCGATGCTCCCCGCTCAGGAATCGTCGCGGCGGCGCGTCTATGGCGGAGCGACGGACGAATACGATCCGGCTCCCGCTCCAGAGCCGGGGCTTTTGACGGCCCCGGACAACGCAGTGCCGGCCGCTGGTTCGCCGTCCGCCGACTTGCAGGCCCCACGCGACGCTCAAGTAGCCCCCGCGGGAATTTTCGGCCGCGGTCGTCGAGGAGGCGGTTCACTGACTGACCAGTTGGATCGGGCTACCGAAGCGGCGGCGGACGAATACAATCCGACACCCGCGCAAGGGAGCTCGATTTACGACACGGCTCCCCGAGGTGACGTCGCCCCCGAAAGCGAACCCACGAACCAACCGCCAGCGACGTTGCCCCCGGGCATCGGCGCCGCGCCGGCGCCTTTGTCGAGCGAAGCTGCGGCGCCGTCGAGCGCTGTAGAGATGCCGAGCACCGCCGAGACGCCTGGTTCCTCGGGTCCGCTGCAATCGGTCCTAAAGCGCCCGCCGACGACGCGCGTCAGCGATGAACCTCCGCCGCGCGTGCCGGTCTCGCCGAGCACGACTCCGCCCGCGACACGCATTCCGACAGGTCCGTCCTCGCGGCGGCCGGTCACGACGCCGATCGGCGACAGCTACTCCGGCGGTTCGCCAGCTACGTCTCCGCGGCGTTCGGTCTCGACGCCTCGCACCGCGCCGATCGACACTCGCTCGATCACGGGCCTCGCCGCCAGCGGCAAGAGTCCCACCCTGCGGGTCGACGTCGCTGGTCCTCAAGGGATCCAGGTCGGCAAACCAGAAACGTATAACTTGACGCTCGTCAACGAAGGGGACACTCCGGCCCGCGAGGTCGTTCTTCGCGTGGCGTTGCCGGGCTTTGTGTCGCTCGGCGGCAGCGAGGTCTCGGCCGGCGATGCTGGACTGCAGGCCGATGCCACGGGACAGCCGCGACTGGTCTGGCGATTGCCAGAACTGGCAGGCCGAACACAGGAGACGCTGCGACTGGAGCTGACGGCGAGTGCCGGACAACCCTTTGAACTGGCCGCCGAATGGACCTGCCAGCCGAGTACGGTGGCTGCCGCCATCGAGGTGATGCAGGCCGAACTGCAAGTGACGTTGGTGGGCCCGGCCGAGATGATCTTTGGCCAGGAGCAGTCGTTTACGATGACCGTGGCGAATCCCGGCAACGGGAATGCCGACAATGTCGTCGTCAATCTGAGTGCCGGCGGCGCGCGACCGCAACAGTTCGAGGTGGGACAACTGGCCGCCGGTGAGCAGCAGGAGATTCCGGTCAAGATCGTTGCCAGCCAGCCGGGCGAGATGCGGCTTGCGGCGGTGGCCACGGGCGAAGGAAACCTGGAAGCCCGCGCCGAAGGAAAAGTGCTGGTGCGGCAGGCACAGCTGGCGATGACGGTCGACGCTCCGCCGCTCAAATTTGCCGGGGCGGAAGCGTCGTTTGTCGTCACCGTGCGAAATCAGGGAGATGCGCCGGCCGAGCAATTGCAGGTCACCGCTGCACTGCCGACCGCTGGGGACATTGCCTCCCGGCGGCGAGAAGACCTATGAACTGCAAGTCGCCCTGCATGGAGCGGGTGAAAACGTCTTCGGTGTTCGGGCTCAAGCGGCCAGCGGAATCACCGCCCAGGCCGAGGGACTCACGATGGTCGAGGCGGTCGCCGACCTGAAGCTGGTGGTGAACGATCCGGCCGGCCCGCTCGGGACGAATGAGCTCGCCGTGTACGACGTCCAGGTGATGAACCGCGGGACCGAATCGGCCCGCGATGTGAAGATCGTGATGCAGTTTGGCGAAGGGATCGAGCCAATCGCCTTTGAAGGAGCCGAGGCTCGGGTGGTGCCGGGGCAGTTGATCTGCCAGCCGCTGGCCGAACTCGGACCGGGC
>JALORD010000406.1 GCA_025459145.1 Pirellulaceae bacterium
TCGAGGAAGGTGCATCCATCGGCACTAGTCTAGTCGAAGCGTCTGGATTGGCGGAGCAGACGGTCGGCGGAGGCGCGAGAAGTCAGGGGCGAGGAGCGAGAAGTGGGGGTCGATGCTTCAGCACGACGGCCCCGTTAGAATAGCTCGCTGTCAATCCTCGCACGCCTCGATATCCACCCTCTCCATACCCAACAGGAACCCCATCATGCTCCCACGAATTCTGATCGCGGCTGTCGCGATGCTGCTCGCCGCCGGCACCGCCTCGGCGGAAGAACTAAAACCGCTGTTCGACGGCAAATCGCTCGACGGCTGGGTCCAGCACGGCGGAAAGGCAAAATACCGCGTCGAGAACGGCGAGATCGTCGGGACGAGCGTCCCGAACACGCAGAACTCGTTTCTCTGCACGGCCAAGGAATACGGCGACTTCGTCCTGGAGTTGGAATTCAAAGTCCATCCCGAGCTGAATTCCGGCGTGCAGATCCGCAGTCAGGTATTCGCCGAGGAGCGGGAGATTGATGTCGAAGGGAAGAAAAAGAAGATTCCCGCCGACCGCGTGCACGGCTATCAGGTCGAGATCGATCCGTCGGAGCGGTCGTACTCGGGGGCGATTTACGACGAAGCCCGCCGCGGCCGGTTCCTGGCCGATCTGGCCGACAACGAAGCGGCCCGCAAGGCGTTCAAGCAAGGCGAGTGGAACAAGTTCCGGATCGAGTGCCGCGGCAACACGATCAAGACCTGGATCAACGACGTCCCGGCCGTGTCGCTCGTCGACGACGCCACCGCCAAGGGGGTCATCGCCCTGCAAGTCCACGGCGTCGGCAAGCGTGAAGACCCGCTCGACGTCCGCTGGCGGAATATCAAGCTGGCGGAGCTGGAGTAGGAAAGAGCGCCGGATGAAATCAGCTCCCCCTCCCTTTGGGAGAGGGCCGGGGCGAGGGTTTGCCTGACCTTTCTGGCACCCCCAGCTGGGCTAGCTCATCAGCGACTCGAGCTTCGTCGCCAGCGCGCTCACCTGGTCCTTCAACCGGGCGACTTCGGCCCGCAGCTCGGTTACGTCGACGACCACCTCGGACAGCTCGTCGGGTGTGACGAACTTCTGCGACGCCACGGGGGCCGCGGCGGGCGGTGACGACACTGCCACGCGTTGCGGTGGCGGCGCGCTGACCGGCGGCCGCTCGGATTCGGAGTCGTCAGCCGGGGGCGTGTAGCCCGCCAGTTGGGCCCGCAGCTCGACGAGTTCCCGGTCCTTGTACAGGTTGTGGCTGACCATCTGGCCGCGGCCCGGCGGGGTCAGCTCAATCATCAGCTTCTTGGCGAGGAGCGAATCGACCACCGGCCGCAGGGCCGCCTGGTCGGCGATCGGCTCCATCCGGCCGGCGCGGGCGCGCAATTCGCCCAGCGTCTGCTCGCCCCGCAGGAGCAGCTCGGTCATCACCGCCAGCTCGGTCTTGTCGACCCCCAGCCACTCGTAGGCGTGATGGCGATACTTGGGGACCCGGCCGCTCCCCTGCACCTCGGTCACCACGCCCAGAGCCCGAAGTTCGTCGAGCACCTGCTCGGCGTCGTCGGCCGACAGGTTCATCTGCGGCTCGCGATTGCTCTTCTGGTTCGACCCTGTGACGATGCCGTTGATCGTCATCGGATAGGCGTCGGGTGTGGTCTTGGCCTTCTCGACCAGCACCCCCAGCACCCGCCGCTGCCGCGAATTCAGCGGTTTCCACTTCGGCCCAGCCGGCGACGAATCAGTGCTCATGCGCAGTTCCTGCGTTGCGAGAAGACGATTGGCATTGTCGACTGGCAATCTACGGGGAGCGGCGCGAGGGGGCAACGGGAGCGGATTGGGCAAGTGCGGGTGGAGTCTGGCTCAACCGTGGTCCGATCGCGCCTTGAGTTTTTCTCGCCCCGACAGTGGCAACAACAAGTCAGACGGGGGCAACGCCCCGGGTCGGCAATACCACGATGGCGCAAAAGCCCTGCCAGGGCGCGACGGGTGCTGCCGAGTCGGTCCGCACAGTGAATGTGCCGCCCCTTCAGGGCTCGGCGGATCGTCCTCGCGACCATGAGCCAGCGCGACGCCCTGGTCTGGCATGTTTTGCCCCGTGGGGGCGGTTGAGTTCCCCGGAATTCTACTTGCCGACTGGCTCATCAGTGAGTTCAATGCGAGGGAGCTTCAGAATTCAGGCACTCTGTTTGCGAATGTTTCCCTCACGCCAAGGTTGACGACCAACGTTCGCCAACCACGATCGACAAACCACATTTCCGATACGAAGCCGAGGGTCCTCTCCATGACCGATAGTTCTATTCCTGAATCGCGCAGCTATCGTCATCGTCAATGCGGGAACGAGACCGTGGTGGGCGGTCAGTCGTTTGAAACCGTTTCGAACCCCATGTCGAGCATGGAACGCACGTTCTGCTCTTCGTGCAATGCGATGTTCGGGATTACCGAGTTCGAATGGAGCGATACCGGCGAAACGATCGCGGACTATTATGCCCGCCATTCCAAAAATGCCACTCCCGCGCAGCGGTTTTTGACGTCGAAAACGTTTCTGGTGCTGATCGTCCTGCTGCTGGCCATTCCGGCGGCCATTGCGGCGTTTGTCCTGCTAGCCAACGTTAACCTGCTGGCCCAGCTGCTGGGAGCGTTCGGGGGCCTCGTGGTTGGTGCGTTTGTGGGAATGATGATCTTCGTCGAGGGCTTCGCAAAGCCCATCACGCGCAAGGTGTGTGGCGTCGCGGACACTCGCACGCTCAAGTAGGCAGGGTGTACTGTGCCCACCATTCCCTCCAAGTTTAACAATCGACGACCTTGCGCGAGGCGTTGGTGGGCGAAGCCCACCCTACCGATTGACGACGGGAAGATCACATGGCCAAACGAACCGCGCAGCCCGATGACATTCCGAGCGACATCCGCGAGCGGGTCGTGGCGGACTTTGGGGCCGACCAGGCGGATGCAATTTACCGCGAACTGCTGGAACGGATTCCCGACGGCTTGCCGAACGGCACGCGGCCGCGGCATTTGCGTTGCATTCTATACCTGGCCAAGGGGGATCGGGCGCTGCTCGACCGGTACATCGCCCTGTGCTTGGAAGACACGCGCGACGTGATGCTGGCCGCCGAGTACCAAACCGGTCCGAGATTAGGGCTCGTTCGCAAGCGAAATTTCGCCAAGCCCTTCGATCAGGCTCAGCTTGGAAGAGCGAAGTCTAATGGAACTGAATGAGTAAGGTGGGCTGTGCCCACCATTCCTCCATTTACGACAATTGACGGCCCCGCGCGATCCGCTGGTGGGCGGAGCCCGCCCTACGACTCGCGCCACGGCTCCACGCACTTAGGACGCGCCCTCGATGGCGGACAGGTTTAATCCCGGTCGGGCCAAGAAGTACTTCAGTCCGAAATTCTTGAAGCACCACGTCTATGTCGGCAGCGCGGGAGCGAAGAAGCGGGCCGAGGAGGTGTTTCAGCGGCGCGGCAAGGCTGTGAGCACCGTCCTCTGCCTGACGATGCGAGAACTCGTGCAACTGGCCGGGGAGATTCACGCCCAGCAGGAAACCTTTGGCCGCAGTCCGCGAAAACTCTTCAAGACCGAGCGAGCCTATGATTATTGGTCGCGCGGCGGCTCGCAATCGAAGGAGAAGCAGCGCGCGACGCTACACACGAGTCGGTTTGCATACGGCGTGAAGTGGCAGGGTGAAATCTATGTCATGGCGCACTTTGAGGCGTGAAATATTCTCGGCGGCCCATTGGTAGTTCGTAGGGGAGACTGTGCCCCGGATCCCGGTTGCTGCGGCGCGACTGAAGGGGTCGATTTGGACTACCGATTGAGGTCATCAGCGAGTCCAATGGGATGAAGCATCGCGACGCACGTTTGCCGACACGCGAATGCTTTCACCTGACCCCGGCTCGCGACGGACCTCGGCTACCCGCTGGCGCGTTCTCTAAATCGAAGTTTCTGGCCGCCCCTGGTTAGCCTGGAAAAGTTCGGCCTTGAGAGAGAATTCATGCCCAAGGAACGCGCTGTAGCCCGTGGCGCGGGCGACACCTCGGAGCAACCTCCGGCGGAGTTGCCTGCTGGCGTCGATGAACGCTTGATGGCCGTGATTCTCTCGAACATGTTCGACGGGGTAATGTTGGCCCGCGCTTCGGACGGCATGATTCTCTTTACTAACCCTCGCTTCTCCGCGATGTTTGGATACGCACCCGGGGAGTTAGAGGGACTGCCCGTCTCTGTCCTCAACGCGCCCGGGACCGAGGCGCCCGAAGAGGTGGCTGGTCGCATCATCGCGGCCCTCCAGAGTGAAGGCGTTTGGAGCGGCGAGGTCGAAAACCTCCGGAAGAACGGCACCCGGTTCTGGTGCGTTGCGAAAGTGACCGCATTCGAGCACCCGTACTGGGGACATGTCTGGGTCACGGTGCAGCTCGATATTACGGCTCGGAAACGGGCTGAGGCAGAACGTCAGCGGAGCGAGAAGCGGCTCGGTCTAGTGCTGGAAGCAACCGATGCGGGGGCGTGGGACTGGAACCTTCAAACAGGTGAGGTCTATTTCAGTCCTTATTGGATTGCATCGCTTGGTTACGCCGCCGAAGACGTGCTCCCGGACATCACCTTCTGGGAGCGCCTCGTCCACCCCGAGGATCTGCCCCGCGTCCGCAGTGCGTTGGCGGAGCACTTCGCGGGCCGCACGCCCGCCTATGAGTGCGTAACCCGGCTACGGAGGAAGGACGGAACTTGGCGATGGAATCTGGACCGCGGCCGCGTCGTCGAATGGACCCCCGACGGCCAACCCCTACGGATGGTCGGCACGGACACGGACCTTTCTGACCAGCGGTGGACGGGATTGCGGGAGTTCATTGCCATTTGTGCCGGCTGCAAGAAGATCCGCGACGAGAGCGGAAACTGGCACCCCCTGGAGCAACACTTTGGGGAGCGAAGCCGCGTTCAATTCAGTCACGGACTTTGCCAGGATTGTCTTCGCAAATACACAGAAGGTCTTATGGACTAGCGCTGTTCGATGGCCGACCGTCCTGGATTTGGACGTGGCGGCCGGGAAGGTGGAAGCGGTGAGCATTCCGCCGGCCCGGTGTCGACAGCTTGCTCCCGGCTCTCCGCCGGGCGCAAAGTAACTGGCCGGGACGCAACTCTGACGCGCCGCAAAGGTGTCACAAATGAATGGAACTCGGCTCACTTGGGTTTGCCCCGACGGAGGCCCGCATTTGCTGATCCCGGAGACAGCATTGCCTTGCTGGGATCCACTCGGCTTGCGTGGGCCGTCGGACTACGATCGGGCCTGTGAATCGACTCCCGACGGAATCGGCGTAATCACCGTGTGCGGGCACGAGGCCGTCGTGTTCGGCGGAATTGACACCATGTCGACCTGGTTGCCTGCCAGTTCAGGATGGGGTGGTGATGTAGTCATTCCGCTGGAATGGGGCCATCCATTTACCGACGAAGAGATTCGGAGTGGCGTTTCGGAGCTCGACAATTCCTCTTTCGTGTCCTGCGGAGTCGAGGTCTGCTTTGGCCCGGGGCGGCTGCTGCTGATGTCTGCGCTGGAGGAGCCGCCTAATTGGTTGTGTTGGCATCTGGAAATAGAAATGCATGGCGGCAATTATATCGTTCATGTAGCAGACCTTGAACTTCGTGGTTGTATACGAGTGCGGGTCTACCGATTTATGCAAGGGACGGTTGGCTGGGGTCGGATTGCCAAGTGAAAACGCATCTACCGCGCGCAATTGTTTGTCGGCAGTCCACCCCGGCCGGCACGCGCGGAGGTCCATCGGTCGAAAACAAGCGACCCAATGGCGCTGCAACTCGCGGTCGCTCGCAATCAGCCCCCTGGCCTCATGTCACTCACATTGCCCATTGATTCCGTTTGTCCACTTGACCGCAAGCGATTCCAATCGGATCGAAGACCAGCTTCCAGATCAAACCCCTGGTAAAGGCCTATTGTTCGCTAGGGCTCCACGATCCTCCCCGACGGCATGGCGATCATTGCGAAAACCATGGTTGATCTATGGATGAAATACGGTGACTGGCTGGTCGCCGAGTTTCCCGAAGGAGCACGAGCCCTGAATCCGGGTGCGACGGACGATGAGCTTGCCGCATTGCAGGCCGCTATTGGTGTGGACCTGCCAGAGGACTACCGCACAGTGCTCAGAATCCACAACGGCCAGCAAGCGGACTCCGTGGGACTGCTGTGGGGCAACGAGTTCCTGTCAACTACTCGGATTCATTCCGAGTGGCAAGTGATGAAACAGCTGCTCGACGAGGGGCACTTTCCTCATCGTTCCGTCTCCAGCCCGGAGAATGCGATCAAGCACGACTGGTGGAGTCCACAGTGGATTCCCATCACGTCCGATGGAAGTGGCAACCTCCAGTGCTTGGATCTTTCCCCTGGTCCCGCAGGCACGATGGGCCAGATCATTGATTTTGACCATGAAACCGTTCACCGGTGCGTCCTGGCGTCGAGTTTCCGAGAAGCGTTCCAGAACTATGTCAAGTCAATCCTCGCGGGTGAGTATTCCTATTCCGATGATTACGGAAGGCTAATGTCTTGACCTGATTCAGTTTGGCCGCGGACGCCAAAGTCGGCCGCAGGGATTGTCGGCCGATGCCCCGCGGTTGCCAGGCTGGGCGGGCCGCGGATACAACGGAGGTTGAGGCGACAAATCTCGCGGCAGCGCGATTTCGATGCCGTCTCACCGTCAAATCGGCACACTCCAGCGCAAGGAACCCAGCATGTCTAGCGAGCAACTTCCTTTGGCGGGCCGGCGCGTGCTGATCCTCGTCGGCGATATCTACGAAGACCTGGAGCTGTGGTATCCGAAGCTGCGGATGATCGAGGCCGGGGCTGAGGTGACCGTGGCCGGCCCCGAGGCCAACCATCGGTACACCGGCAAGAACGGTTATCCGTGCAAGTCGGACGCGGCCATTTCGCGGATGCGGGCAGGCGACTTTGACGGCCTCGTGGTCCCCGGCGGCTTCATGCCCGACAAGCTCCGCCGCGATCCGGATGTGCTGCAGCTCGTCCGCGATTTCGACGACGTGCGCAAGCTGATTGCGGCGATCTGCCACGGCGGCTGGATTCCGATCTCGGCGGGCGTCTACCGGGGCGTCCGCGTCACGGGCTCGGCCGGCATCAAGGACGACCTCGTGAATGCCGGGGCGATCTGGGAAGACGCCCCCGTGGTGATCGATCGGCACTTCGTCAGCAGCCGGATGCCCGACGATCTGCCGGACTTCTGCCGCGGCATGCTGCAGGTCCTGTCGGAGCGGTGACGGACGACGCGTCGTAGCAGGAGCGGAGCAGCGATGCGGTCGACAACTGCGGCTGTGCCGCCGGCTGCTTGCCGTTGTCAGACGGTTGGTGCCCCCCCCGAGAACGGGCTCCCCAGCGGATCGAGCAAGGCTTCGGTGACGCGCCGGCGGCGGACCTTGCGGACCTGGGCCCAGATCCGGTCGACGACGACCATGTCGCCTCCCTTGAGCGGCTCTTCGCGCCCATCGTTGAGCCAGTCGTTGAGCGATGTGTTCGTGGCGAATTTCTCCGCCAGATCGGGCCGCTTGAGGACATCGCGCAACTGTCCGACCGTGACGCCGCCGCCCACCACGAGCTGATGTCCGGCGGGGCTGATGTGCCGTGGCAAGCGGTCGAACTCGTCCTGAATATCGCCGACGAGCTCTTCGAAAATGTCTTCCTGCGTGATCATCCCGACGACCGTTCCCCCGTCGCCGCGCACGAGCGCCAAGTGATGGTGTTCGAATGTCATCCGCCGCAGGGCCTCGCTGAGCGTGAGATTCTCCGGCAGACTGATGATCTGCCGCACGATTTCGCGAATCACCGGATTGCCCGGGTGCGTCTTGGCCAGGAGGACCATGTCCTTGAACGTCACGTAGCCGATGATCGCCTGCGGATCGGCCCGCCGCACGGTGACGGGAAACCGCGTGTGCAAGTCCATGTGGGCGATGACCAGGTTCTCGCTCAGCGGCGCATCGGCCACAACCATCACGATGTCGTCCTCGGGCATCATGATGTCTTTGACCTTCATCGCCGACAGGCGGCTCGCCTGCAGGATGATGCGTTCCTCCTGCATCCCGATCGTCTGGCTGGCCCGCAGCAGATTGACCTGCGCCCGCAGTTCGTGCAGCCCGGCATGATGGTCGACATCCGACCGCTCGGGCAGCAGCATCTCGACGAGCCGGACGAACGTCATCGTCAGCCACTCAAAGAGGAGGACCGCCGGATAGACAAGCAGCGAGAAAGCCCACATCATCGGGCTGAGCGTCGTGCAGACCCACTCAGCGTTCTTGATCGCCAGGACTTTGGGAATCAGCTCGCCGATGACGATCGTCACTGCCGACAGCGGCAAGACAAAGCAGATGAGCGCGATCGCATGGGCGAGCTTTTGCGAACCGCCCATATAGGGCAATAGCGCCGGCGCGAGCGTCTCATCAATGCTCGCGCCCCCCGTGGCCGCGGCAATCGCTCCGACGAGCGTGATGCCGAGCTGCACCACGGCCAGACTCCCCTCCATCCGTTTCTTCATCCGCAGGGCGATCTTCGCCCCGCGGCGATGATGCTCGGCGAGATACTTGAGCCGGTCGACCCGCACGCTCGCCAGAGCCAGCTCGTAGGCGGCGAAAATGCCGTTGAGTACGAGCATGGCCAAAATGGTGAGGACGACGCTAAGGCTCATCACAACTCGTTGTGGGGAAACGACTAACGCCACAC
>JALORD010000407.1 GCA_025459145.1 Pirellulaceae bacterium
CACGGCACCGCTGCCTGGCCCGCAGCTTGCCTGGCGTGGTGGAAAGGGAGAGGGATGCTGCCGTAGTGCCGAGGTTACAGCGTGTTGTGCGAGGAAGAGAAGGAGCATGAGCAGGAGTGGTAGCGTGCCTCCCCAGGATTAGCCAAAATCATTTGAGTTGTTGCCATTTTTCGTAAGTCGTTATCCGCTATGCACTTCGCTCAAAAATGGGTCCGGGACGGGGAGAGGCGTGTGGTATACTCCGGGCGGTTCGTGGCCGGCGTCGCTTGATGTGGCGTTGGGCGACGCTCCGGTCGATCTTTCTCAAATTGGTAGATCGCAAAACGTGGACGTTCAGTCCGCCCATGAGCCCTTCCCCATGGAACGTGTCTCTCGATCCGTTCATCGCGGCTGGGATCGATTTTTGGACGGGACGGGAGTCCCGTCCTCACGGGAGTCGGTTCTTACGGCAGGCATCTGAGGTGAACGTTGCGTTTAATGCCTTAACTTTCGTCGGCGCGTCACTGAACTCGCAAGTCGTTTCCTAGGAAACACTTACGCGGTGCGGCTTAACACTGGCGCTTCGTCGCACCACGCTCAAGCGTTCAACTCCTGGAGGAGCGTTGCACGGGAACGGGGCTCCCGACCTGTTCGTCGTGGCTGGGGTATTTGCCGGACGGGACGGGAGTTTCGGCCTACCGGGAGTGGCGTCCCACGGCAGGCGTTTGAGGTGAACGTTGTGTTTAATGGCTTAACTTCGTCGGCGCATCACTGAACCCGCAAGTCTTTTTCCAGGAACCACTTACGCAATTTGGCTTAACTCTGGCGCTTCGTCGCACCACGCTCAGGCGTTCACTTCAAGGAGCCTTTCCCGTGGAACGGGTCTCACGACCCTTTCATCAATTGGCTCGACTAATTCTCGGATGGGATGGGAGTCTTGTCCTATCGGGCTTGGATCTGCAGTTTGCCCAAATCCCCAACCCTCGCGCTGGCGAATCTGCGTTTGTGATTAGGCCGGCGGTGGCTAAACTCCCCGCACCTTGACCCGCCCCGCCCAGAATCCCACTCATTGGTTGTCGGAAGATCCCGTGCCTCCCAGAGTCTCGAGACCCCCACGGTCGAACCGTTCGCCCCGCGCACTGACCAGCCTGCTGCTTCGGCTGAGTTGGGGGCTGGCGGTGGTTCTGTGCTCGTCCGGGTGCGTGCTGAACAAGTCGCGGCAGGCGACCGATCAACTCGTGATTTCGGATGCGGTGGACCGGGCGGTGGCGGGGATCGATTTCAGCCCGCTTTCGGGACACAAGGTGTACTTCGACACCAAGTACCTGGAAACCGTCAAACCGTCGGCGGTCAGCAATACCGAGTACGTGATCAGCTCGCTCCGTCAGCAGATGGTGGCATACGACCTGCGGCTACAAGACAAACGGGAACAGGCCGATTTCGTCGTCGAGGCCCGCGTCGGCGTCTTGGGGGGCGACGGGCACGAATTGACGTATGGCATTCCCGGTAGTGCCGCCCTCACCACGGCGTCGGTTTTTCTGGCCAGTCCGATTCCCGCTCCCGCGATGCCGGAATTGTCGCTCGGCCGCCGGAACAATCAGCAGGGAACCGCCAAGATTGGCCTCTTTGCCTATGACCAGGTGACCCGCGAGCCGGTGTGGCAGGCGGGAATTGCCAAGGGAGCCAGTCGCGCCCGCGACACGTGGGTGTTTGGAATGGGACCGTTCGAGAGCCGAGGACCGGTCGAACGCCGTAACTGGCTGAGCCGGAGCAAGACCGGGGGCATCGGCGTTTCGACCCATTCAGGGGATCCGGTCGACGCTTATAGCGGTTCGGTGGTCTTTCAGCGGGCCCTGGAACGAAAGTCGACCGCGGCGGAAGCGAAGTCCGAAGTTCAAACGGCAGGACACACCGAAACGGTGGCGGACGAGGCCGCTACGGCGGAGAGCAAGGGGAAGCCATGACGCGGAGAGGCATGCCAGCGGCTAGCCAATCGCCCCGCGTGCTGATCACGCGGCTGAGTGCGATTGGCGACTGCGTGCAGACGCTGCCGGTGGCAGTCGCCCTGCGGCGATTGTACCCGCAGGCATACATTGCCTGGGCCGTGGAGAAGGCAGCGGCGCCACTCATCGACGCTTGTCGGGCGGTCGACGAAGTCGTGGTGGTGCCCAAGCGGATGCTGGCCTCGCCGCGGGCTGTGTGGCAAATGCGGCAGGCGCTCGCACCGTTGCGAGCCGACATCGCCCTCGATCCGCAGGGACTCACCAAAAGTTCGGTAGTCGGTTGGCTGTCGGGGGCGGCGCGGCGGATTGGATTTGCCCGTCCGCAGGCGCGCGAGATCAGCCCCTGGCTCAACACCACGCGGATCGTGCCGCGGGGGACACACATGGTCGAACGATACCTGGAGTTGCTGGGGCCGCTCGAGGCGGCGGCTGATCAGAAACGAGAGCCGAAGCCACCTGAGCCACAGCCGATCGAGTTTGGCCTGGAGATTCCCGCGTTGGTGCGGCGGGACATGCAATCGATGATCGACAGCCGGCAGCTAGGTGCGGGGTTCGCCGTCATTAATCCCGGAGCGGGGTGGGATTCGAAGCGATGGCTGGTCGATCGGCTGGCGGCGGTCGCGCGCTCTCTGGCCATGGAGTTCGGACTGCCATCGCTCGTGGTGTGGGGTAACACTCGGGAACGCGGGGCGGCCGAGGAGGTGGTTCGACTAGCAGGACGCGGGGCGAACCTGGCTCCGCCGACGTCGCTTCTCGAACTGGCGGCCGTCCTTGAGCGGGCGAATTTGGTCGTGTCGGCGGACAGTGGGCCGCTGCACCTGGCAGCGGCAATGGGGACTCGCTGCGTGGGCCTGTTTGGCTCGACGCGGCGCGAATTGTGCGGGCCGTATGGACCGGGGCACGTTGCGATTCAAGCGGCCTATGACGGGAGCGCCACGCGCAAGCGGCGTGGAGCCGACAATTGGGCGATGCAGAGTATCACCGTCCCGATGGTGCTGGCCGCTTGTGCCGAGATTTTGGGACGAGACGGAAAGAGCTTGGCAGACAAATCGGTCGGCTACGCGGCCTGACGAGGCCATCGCCCGTATGTGAACAAATGATCATATTAATCCAGCCAGCATGATACTGGGGGGATTCATCGGCAGGCTCTGGCAAGGTTGCTCGGCATTCTGCTTAGATTCCTTGCTTTGTCTAATTTGCCTAATTAGCATGGGTGGAGTGGCAATAGTCTCGTAAGGCGGCGAGCGGTTAAAAAGGCGCGCGTCGCACCGGGTGAGGCTGTATTCGCCCAAGCATTCAAAAAAGCGCTGCCGCGCCGCTCCCTTGCCGTGGGACAGCTGGCGCGGGAGCGTTCGGCAGATTGATCCAGTGCCGCCGCTCGTGGCGGAATTGGCAGTTCGATACGAAAGAGTTTCGCGGCCCGACTTGTCAGGTGCGCCGCGACCGACAACCATTCAGGTTTGGGGCGACGAACGAGAGGAACGACTCATGCTCGACATGCGGATCGCAATGAGGTGGTTGGCGACGGGCCTGACTGTGGCCACGGTGCTGTGGAGCATTCCCGCCCAGGCGCAGACCAACAATAACAACGGCGGCGGCAACAACATCAACAACGTCGTCGGCAACTTGCCGGCCGGTGTGATTGTGAGCCCCGATGGGGTATTTCGGATCAAGCAGTTTGCCGACAAGGGAGGACAGCTCGCGAAGCTTCGTGCAGCCGAAGCGAGGGCCAAGCTCGGTGCCGAACTGGCCAAGCCAAGCCTGTCGCGAAAGATTTCGCTCAATCGCCTGGAAGCGGCCCTGGCCGAGAAACTGGCCCGCGGCGAAGAGCCGACCGACGAGATGAAGTATCTGGCCGGTCTGACCCGCGTACAGTACGTGTTCTACTATCCCGAAACGCAGGACATTGTGATCGCGGGCCCCGCGGAAGGTTTCATGCCCGACGCTTCGGGGCGAATGGTCGGCGTGCACTCGGGACGGGCCGCCATCGAGCTGCAGGATCTGACAGCCGCCCTGCGGGCCTTTCCGCCGACCGGCAAACAGACGCATGTGATCAGCGTTTCCATCGATCCGACAGCCGAAGGGCTGCGGCGGATGCAGGACTGGCTGGTCTCAATTTCGGGCAAGGTTCGACCGGGCGACGCCAATGCGATCGTCAAAGGTTTGAAGGAAAAGCTTGGGCTGCACAATGTGACCGTCGACGGCATTTCGCCGCGGACGCACTTCGCCCAGGTGATGGTGGAGGCCGACTACCGGATGAAGCTGATTGGCATCGGCATCGAGCCGCCGCCGGTGAAGATGGCGACATATGTCAGCCGGGCCAATCCGAACGACGTCGCCCGCAACGCGATGCAGCGGTGGTTCTTCACGCCCAACTACGACTGCATCAAAGTGTCGGAGGACAGCCTGGCGATGGAACTGGTCGGTGAAGGGGTGAAGCTGATCGGCGAGAACGAACTGGTGAATGCTGACGGTTCGCGAGCCAATGCCGCCGCAGGCAACAAGGCCAGTGAAGCGTTCTGCACGGCGTTTACGGAGCTCTATCCGCAGATTGCCGCCCGCAATCCGGTATATGCCCAGCTCAAGAACCTGATCGATCTGTCGATGGCTGCCGCGTTCATCCAGAAGCAGGATTACTATGGTCAATCGGGCTGGAAGGGGGAAACGCTGTTCGACGAGGAGAAATACTCGATCGAAACGTACGAGGCCCCGAAGACGGTAGAAACCGCCTGCACGGCGATCTGGAAGGGAAGCCGCTTGATGACGCCGGTCGGCGGCGGTGTGCGGATCGAGCCGACGATGGCGCTGGCAACCAGCCGTCTCCTGGCGGATGAGCAAGGCGCCGTGAAACAGGCACGCGAAGAAATCAAACTCGACGGTCTGGCCCAGAGCCAATGGTGGTGGGACTGAGTTGCCTGGCCCCTGAGGCCAAAGCCGCCCAATCGCGCGAATCCCCTCTGACCACAAGTCGTCCCCTGGCGGCTTGTGGTCCTTTCGTTTCTTGAGACAGCACTCCAGGATGTAGTC
>JALORD010000055.1 GCA_025459145.1 Pirellulaceae bacterium
GTCAGTGGGACTTCCCAGGCGACGCCCAGTTCGAGATTCTGCGAGGGCTTGAACTTGACGCCGATCGCCCCGGTGACGATGTCGTTCCCTGCCACGCCGACCGTGCCGAAGTTGAAGAGGTCTCCCCCTTCGATCGGCGCGAGATCAAATGCCTCGCCCGCCCCCATGTAGTGATACCAGTTGATCTCTGTCAGAAAGTAGAAGTTGGTGTCCCCCAGCCGGCGGTCGAAATGGTTCGACCAGTACCAGAGCGAGCTTTCGGCCGACCGATCCGCAGGCAGCAAGAATCCCGAGCCGCTGATCCAGTGGTTCCGCTCGCCGATCGCCGTGCCGCCGGTCAGAAACAGGTGAAACAGGCCGTCGCCGTTGCCTTGCAGCGTACGCGTGCTGCCGACGGGCAGTTCGTATGTGGCGCCGAGCGATAGTAGCCGCTGCAGTTCGTAGTCGGTGTACAAGTTGTACTTGAGGCCCAGAGCCACGTCGGCCCAGCCGTCGTCGATCAGCGGATTGGTCGAGGTGGCATAACCGTCCTTAGTGGCGATGAGCGACAGCCGCTCGGTCAGAGCGGCCCGCAATTGCAAAGCGACCAGGTTGATCTCGCCGCCGAGCGCCGTGAGCGGCACCTTGTGTCGGAGGTAGATGAGCCGGGCTTCGGTCAGCGTCCGCGGATCCTCGAAGAAGACTGGGTTGGTCATCGGGCTGATGAAGTCGCTGAAGCAGTGGTCGCTGGGCAGGATCCAGCCTCCGCACAATCCTACACGGCAGTCGTCGCAGCAAGTATCGCAACACGTATCGCACGTGGTGACGCCAATCTCTCCTGCACTGTAGTCACCGTCTGAGACGGCATCGCCAGCGGTCGCGGCGACTGCCAAGTCGTCGAAGTAGGGGAGCCCCGCGCCTTCCTGGGCGCGCCCCCAGGATAGCGGCAAAATGACTACGTTCAGCAGTGCCGAGACGAGGAGGAAACGTACCATGGGAGCATGCTCGCAAAACCTGGAAAGTGCCGAGTGCGTTGTGCGGCACGCAAATGCCGCCTGTATGTACGGCTGGATCGACGGAAGTCCGTCGTCGCATCACTCGGCGGCGGTTGTCCGCTACGGCTTCTCAAATTCTGGCCGCACAGTAACCTTGCACACCTGCGCAGCGTGCGGGTTCGCACACTGGAAGGCTGGGAAGATGGGTGCAAATCCGCGCAGCATCGATGGCCGCACGCATTGCAAGGTCTGTTCAGCCGCCGGCCAGTGCCCCGATGATGAGATAAGGCTCGGTTCCGCTGGCGACCGCCTCGGGAAGCGGCGTATCGGGCGACTCGTTTGAAAGATCCTGTTCGCACGCGAAGAATCTCAGGAAGGCTCGCCGCTCCTTGGTCACATGGTCGCGAATCGTGCCGCGGAGCATGGGATAGCGGGCCTCCAGCGCGTCGAGAACGGCCCGCTGAGTCACGGGAGCGGGAACGTCGAGCTGAACCTCGCCGGTGATTTTGGCGAGGGTGCGGAGATGAAAAGGAATGACGACGCGGATCATGTTCAATTGGAAAGACGAGTACGAAGGCTGCTGCTAGGCGAGAACAAAGGCACGAGCAGCAAATCGAGTTGGAGTGCTCGTGCTCCAAATCCCACTGCGTTCAGCTCTCCACCTTATGACAGTGTCTGCACCTCCACCGACAACACTCCCGGCAAGTGCGACGCAATCGCTTGCCACGTATCTCCTCCGTCCGGCGAGCAGTAGACCTGGCCGCCACTGGTGCCGAAGTAGATTCCGCAGTCGTCGAGTTGATCCACCGCCATCGCGTCGCGGAGGATGTTGACGTAGCAGTGTTCTTGTGGCAGTCCCTTCGTGAGCGGCTCCCACTCGTGGCCGCCGCTCTTGCTGCGGAAGACGCGGAGCTTACCGTCGGGCGGATAGTGCAACGAGTCGCTCGTGATCGGCACGACGTAGACCGTTTCGGGCTCGTGGGCGTGGATATCGATCGGAAAGCCGAAGTCGGTGGGCAAGTTGCCCCCAATGTCGCTCCACATTTCCCCCGCGTTGTCGGTCCGCAGGACATCCCAGTGCTTCTGCATGTAGAGCACCCCCGGCCGCTGTGGGTGCATGGCGATCCGGTGGACGCAGTGGCCGACGTCGGCATCGGGATCGGGGAGTTGATACTGCGATACGAGCCCCTTGTTGATCGGCTTCCAGGTCTGGCCGCCGTCGTCGGTGCGAAAGGCCCCGGCTGCCGAGATCGCAATGTAGATCCGCTGCGAGTCGCTGGGGTCGAGGACGATCGTGTGGACGGCCATTCCGCCGGCCCCGGGTTGCCAGAGTTGCCCTTTGGCACTGCGCAGTCCGGGCAGTTCCTGCCACGTGACGCCGCCATTGGTCGTGCGAAAGATTGCAGCGTCCTCGACACCGGCGTAGACGGTATCAGGATCGGTCAGCGACGGTTCCAAATGCCAGACCCGCTTGAATTCCCACGGATGCTGCGTGCCGTCGTACCAGAGGTGCGTACCGGGGTCCCCTTCATATACGAACTTGTTGCTCTCCCCCATCGGCATTCCCTCAGGAGTGGCTGTCCGCTGTCCCGTGGGCGTGCCGGGCTGTTCCCACGTTTTGCCGCCGTCGCTGGAGCGCTGAATGATCTGTCCGAACCAGCCGCTCGATTGCGAGCAGAAAATCCGATCGGGATCGACCGGTGAACCCTTGAGATGATAGATCTCCCAGCCGGCGAAATGCGGCTCACTGACCTTCCATTTCTTGCGAGCGCCATCGGAAGTAATGACGAACGCCCCCTTCTTGGTCCCGACGAGAACGCGCACGCTAGTCATAGAAATCTCCCAGGGAAGCGGAGGCCTATCGCCGCCGCGGAGTGAAAGTTGATGGGCAAACGAATGCTTTGAGTCGACAGGCGATGTTGGTCGAAGCGGGGGCTAACTTCGCCACGGCACGATCGCCCACAGCCGCGGCTCGCGGAGGTAGATGCCGAGCCAGATCACAACTCCGAAAATCACTTGAAAAACGGCGGACTCCTCCTGGCTCAAGTGATGAGCGATTGCGCCGCCCATGTAGCCGGTGAGCAAGATAGCGCCCAGGATACTTGTCTTGGGGTTCAGGTAGAGGATCGTGCAGAGGAGCTCGGTGATGCCCAGCGGCTGCAGAATAGCCTGATCCCAGCCGGCTTTCGTGAAGCCCTCAACCGCTTGAGAGTTGCGTGAGATCTTCATGACTGCACTCAGAACGAGTGCGGCACTTGGAAGTACTGTGAGTACCCAGCCGAGCCAGTACAACCAGGCGGGAGGCAAAGCAGGTTGCTTGCGTTCCATAGAAAATCCATATACGAGGAAAAGTCACCCACTCATCAGTGACAAATGACCAGCAACACTCAAACTACGCTTGACCTTCGGCAATCGACTTAAGCCGCGTCAGCCCTTTCTCAAAGTCGGCCCCAATCAGCTTGTCCATATTCATTACCAGACCGAACGCCTTTCCCATGAAAGTGTTCTTGCCGGTCATGCTCCAAGTGACGACCGTCTGGTTTTCGATCGATTCTAGGGCGAACTCCGAGGTGTTCGTGGCCTGAAACGGCCGGATGAATTCGAGCCGGATGCGGACAAGTTCATCCGGACGGCTGTCGACGATGGTCATCCGCCCTTCGCCAACCTTAGAATTGCCCGACCAGGAATACTTCGCGCCTTCGCCCACCGGGGGCCCTTCGTAGGTTCGTTTCAGGTTGGGATCGAGATTTTCCCAGGGGGACCAGGCTTGCCACTTCATCAGTTCATTCAAGTGGGCAAAGACCGTGGCCGCCGGAGCGGCAATCTGTTTCCGCCGAAGGATGCGAAAGTCGCTCGGCTGCATCGCGACGACAACGATGAAGACTACAATCAGCAGGACGGCAATTGCGGCGATGGCGAGCAGAACGTTGGTCAACATGGTGGTCGATTCCAGGCCTGAACTTTGCAACGACGTCGGGAGGTTTCCGTTCGATGGCTATACAGATTGCGGCCGATTCTCACAGGTCGACGATCGACTTGAACCCGCCGTAAACTATCCTTTTCATATCGAAGGGCATTTCGCCGTTCGGAGGGGCTTTCATCCGCGGGTCGGCCATCACCTTGGCGTTCACCTTGTCGCGATGGGCCCGCGATTTGTAGACGATGTAGGCGAACACCACCGTTTCGCCCGGCTTGGCCTTGACCGTTTTAGGAAACGGCGTGCCAAACTTCACGTCCAAATCGTCGCCGACACACTCGCAGTACGCTAGCGCTCCGTGCTCCATCCAAATCTTGCCCCCCATTTTGGACATCTTGATATAAGCTTGGATGTTTTCTGTCGGCACGGGAATGACAAAGCCGTCGATGTAGGACATGGGGAGGAGAGTGGCTAGAGCTAGTGGATAGTGGGTTGGCGGACGCGCATTCGCCAACCCACGGACAACTGACAACGGACCAATACCTACTTTGCCTTCGTCAGTTCGATTCGCATCATCTGGTATTCCTTGCCGGACTTTGGATCGGTGCCGAACATTTCGAGCGTCTTCGTGCCGGGGCCCGTGACCGTTTCGATCTGCCGCATGTTGATCGGCTTTTTCGTAAGCGGGCAGTTGCAATCGAATGTCCAGGTAAGCGTCTTGCCGTCCTTCGACAATTCCCCTTCGCCGTTAGCGAAGCTGGTGCTCATGTTGTCGATCCAGGTGCTGACGAACTTCTCAGTAATGTTGTCGTAGCCCGCTATCAACAGGCCATTGTACGGTCCCATGCCTGGCATCTCGCCTTTCATGTCGCAACGGGTAAACCGGCCATCCATGATGGCCGTCACCGTGCTCGTCGAATCGGACTTGATCGGCTCCGCCCCCGGACTCATCCACATCGTGTTCTTCCCGTGCCATACGCCGACGTCGGCGACCAGTCGCTCGTGCATCTTGCCGGGAGTTGCGGCGTGCATAAAGGCCTGCAAATCGGCAGCGGTCCAGCCCGGCGGCAGTTGCGGAGCCTCTGCCGGGGAGGCAGCGGGCTTCGCCCCCGGCTTGGCGTCCTGAGCAATTGCCAGGCTGGCACCTATCAGCGTCACCATCAACGCGAGTGCTGCAAATTTCGTCACGTTCATCAGAGCCTCGAAAAGAAAGTGGAAAAGCAACTCCTGAGCGGGCTTGCGCCGTCAGGCAAGTTTTTTTCAATAGCGCCCGCCGCTACTGGGGCGGCGGATCGGGTAGTCCCGTCAACTCGTACACCGGCCGCACCTCGACGGTGCCGGCCCGCGCGCCGGGATGCCGCGCGGCGATCGAAATGGCTGTATTCAGATCCGGCACGTCGATCAGGTAAAAGCCCCCCAGCTGTTCGCGGGTCTCGGCAAACGGACCATCGGTCACGAGGCGCCTTCCCTCGCGGATCCGGACGCTCGTCGCTGTGGCCACCGGATGGAGGGGCGAGGCCAACAGATACTGCCCCTTGCCCTGTATTTCGTGGCAGAGTTCGACCGCCTCTTCCATCGCTTCTTTCAAAGCCGCCGGGCCGGCCTGTTCCCAGACTTTTTCGTCGTCGTAGCAGAGCAGCATGTATTTCATTTGGTTCCTCCACAGGTCCGGATCCTTCACCGCGGATCGAGCACCCTCATCACGAACACCCTTTGTGTCGAATAACCGAATGGAAAATCGACAGCGCGCTGAAAGAAGTCGCGAATTAGCTCGCCGGGACTCCCGCGAGTTCGTACACGGGACGCACTTCGACCGTTCCCTTGGCTGCCGCGGGAATGCGCGAGGCGATCGACAGGGCGTCATCAAGATCCGTGGCGTCGACCAGAAAGTAGCCCCCCAGCTGTTCGTGCGTTTCGGCAAAGGGCCCATCGGTCACCAGGCGCTCCCCCTGTCGAATTCGCACGCTGGCCGCGGTCGCCACCGGCTGCAGCGGATTGGCGCCTAGAAATTTCCCCTGCGCAGCCAGTTCGTTGCACAGGGCCGTTGAGTCGACGTAGCACTGCTGGCGTTCGGCATCGTCCATTGCGTCTTCGGGCATATAAATGAGCAGCAGGTATTTCATCGTTAGCAGCACTCCAGGAAGGGTCCGTAATGGGCACAGGCTGCCCGGTTGGTTGCCTCCATTTCGCTCCGCAGCACGGCCATTGCCGACAGGAGGGCCGCGCGGGGGCGATTGGCGGCGCAGATATAGCTGACCAGTGGTTCCACGACCCGCGCAAGTTCGCTATCGGGCGAAGAACGCTCGCGGCCAGAGGCCGCGTGACCGGGAGACTTGCCCAGTGCAGTTCGAGGAGAGAAGTCGAGCGACTTAGGGATTTTAAGCTGGCTCACCGCAAATCTCCAGGTTGGGGGGCGATCGCGTGTGCGACATGTTGGGGTGGATACATGTTTTGGTCGTTCGGGCGGGACCGATTTCGACCGTGGGGACAAAAAATCGGACGGCGATCCGGCGAACTATTGCGCCGGAGGAATGGCACTTTCGTCCATATGGAACAGCTCCCAGATATGCCCGTCGAGGTCCTGAAAGCCGTGCTGCAGCATGAAGCCGTAGTCCTTTGGCTCAGCATAGGTCGTTCCGCCGGCAGCCAGCGCCTTCTCGACCAGCGCGGTCACGCGTTCGCGACTGTCGCACGACAGGGCGATTAGTACTTCGGTGCTCTTCGTCGCATCGCAGATCGTTTTGGGCGTGAACTCCTGAAACTTGGCGTGCGTCAGGAGCATCGCGTAGATGTGGTCGCTAATCACCAGGCATGCCGCCGTCTTGTCGGTGAACTGCGGATTGAATGAGTAACCGAGCTCTTGGAAGAACTCCATCGACTTGGGAAGGTCTTTGACCGGCAGATTGACGAAGATTTTGGTAGCCATTGGATTTTCCTCGAAGTTCAAAGTGAAGCAGCGGGAGTATCTTGCTCCCAGCGGGATGGATTGGCACGGTGCAGGGGAGCATTCCGCGACGGCTCAAAGCCACCGCTATGACTGGCGGAAAGCTTGCTCGAGACCCGCCAGGTCGATTTTTTTCATCTGCAGCATGGCTTTCATCACACGGTCGGCCTTAACCCGGTCTTCGTCGGCGAGCATCGTGATGAGGGCTTGGGGGAAGACTTGCCAGGAGAGGCCGAATTGGTCCTTCAGCCAACCGCACTGCTGGGCGGCTGGGTCACCGCCCGCCGAGAGTTTTTCCCAGTAGAAGTCGACTTCCTCCTGCGTTTCGCAGGGAACCTGGAGCGAGATCGCCTCAGTGAACTTGAAGACCGGCCCCCCATTAAGAGCCGAGAACTTCATGCCATGGAGTTCAAACTCGATCCCGAGGACCGTACCGGCAGGCATCCGGTGATGCTCGAATCCCGCCTCGCTGTAGTGCGAGACGCGGCCGATCCGCGAGCTCTTGAAGATCGACGTGTAGAAATTGACCGCCTCCTCGGCATTGCGATCGAACCAGAGGCAAGGAGTGATTGTGGGCATGGTCATTGACTTTTTCGGGGAATGCAATGGTTGCGTCGCGTGAAAGGCCAATGCCTTTAGGCCAGACTTTCCGTCTGAGCCCGCAGCTTGTCTTCCTGCTCGCGCAGCTCGGGAGTGAGCGCCTCACCGAAATCCTCGGTCGAGAAAACCTGCCGCAGTTCGATCTCGGTTCCGCCGTCAAACGGTGCCTTCTTGAGCCACTCGATCGCCGACTCGCGGTTCGGGCATTCCCAGAGCCAGTAGCCGGCAACCAGTTCCTTCGTCTCCGCGAAGGGTCCGTCGATGACCGTACGCTGCTTTCCGTCGAACCGGACGCGAACTCCCTTTGAACTCGGGTGCAGACCGTCGCCGCCCCGCATCACGCCGGCTTTCACCAGCTCTTCGTTGTACTGCATCATCTCTGCCAGGAGCTCAGTGCTGGGCATGACACCCGCTTCGGAGTCGGCGTTGGCTTTGACCAGGATCATGAATCGCATCGCTTAGGTTCCTTGACTGAGAAGCTTAGCCGCGGCTCTCACCGCCAGTTGGTTACTTGGTGCTGTCATGAGGTAGTCGCTGGGAATCGTCTTATTTCGACAGGCCGCGAAAAAGAAGTGCGAAAACTCGGACGCTTCGCTGGTGCGGCTCCTGCCCGCCACCTGCAGCGACGCCATAAACACTGTCTGCACAGGACCTTACGCTGCAGCAATCTCGGCCAACCGGCGGCGGAGAAACTGCCGCTCGGGCGCTTGCCGGGCGAGCGCAAGGGCCCGCTCATACGAACCGCGGGCCTCCTCGACATTTCCCAGTCGACGGCACAACTCGGCCCGCGCCGCATGCGCCAAGTGATACTCGGCTAAATGTCCCGCGCTCAGAATCTCGTCGACGAGCGTCAGCCCCGCCTGCGGCCCGTCGCGCATCGCCACCGCGACCGCCCGATTGAGGGCAACGATCGGCGAGGGCTCGATCTGCAGCAGCAGATCGTATAGCGCCACGATCCGGTTCCAGTCGGTCGCCGCCGCAGTCCGCGCATCGGCATGTACTGAGGCAATCGCCGCCTGCAACGTGAATGGCCCGAGCTGCCCTGACGCAAATGCCTGCCGCACAAGGGCGAGTCCTTCGTCGATCTGCTCGCGATTCCACAGCGAGCGATCCTGATCCTCAAGCAGAATGATTTCGCCGCTGGCCGAGGCCCGCGCCATTCGTCGCGATTCTTGAATGAGCATCAGCGCCAGGAGCCCCCGCACTTCCGTCTCCGGCAATAACTCGGTGAGCAGTCGCCCCAGCCGGATCGCTTCGCCCGACAGTTCGGCCCGCGTCAGCGAATCGCCCGACGATGCCGCGTACCCTTCGTTGAACACGAGGTAAACGACCCGCAGCACTGCTTCGATTCGCTCGGGCAAGTCGGCTCGCCCGGGGACTTCATACGGAATCCCGGCATTCTTGATCTTGTTTTTCGCCCGCACGATCCGCTGGGCCAGCGTCGACGGAGTGGTGAGAAACGCCCGAGCGATCTCTTCGGTCGTGAGGCCGCAAACCTCGCGGAGAGTGAGCGCGACCTGGGCCTCGGGGGCGAGGGCCGGGTGGCAGCAGGTGAAAATCAGCCGCAGTTGGTCGTCCTCGACTCGCTCGCTCGCCAGTTCGCTGGTCTCTTGGCCCGTGCGATCGAGCCGACTCGCCAGTTCTCCCAGTGAAGCATCGAACCGGGCTCGGCGGCGTAGCGAATCGATCGCCCGAAACCTGCCGGCCGAGACCAGCCACGCCCGCGGATTGGCCGGAATTCCCTCGCGCGGCCACTGCTCGATGGCCGACGCAAACGCCTCGTGCAGAGCCTCCTCGGCCAGGTCGAAGTCACCGAGCAGGCGGATGAGCGTCGCCAGCACCCGCCGCGACTCGGTCCGATACACGGAATCTACCGCTAAGCGGGCGTCGGCAGCCTCACGCGGACGGGCTGCCGGGCGGGAATCGGCGGACGAAATTTCGTTCATTCCCCTAGCCGGCGGCAAGCGGAGAAATTCCACGCGACGCCAGCCTTCACTCAATAGCCGGCTACTAAGCCGCTGGCAGATGGGCTAGCCGGCGGCGATCTCGGGTGGTGATCTCGTCGATCAGAATATACAGGTGGCCCGCCGAAGGGAATCCGGAGTTTTGGTAACAAGGTTACTAGCTGTACTGCAACACCGCTCGTCACCAGGGATCTCCGTCGAGATCGCCCAACCTGCAATTCTGCATTCCACTCGATTCTACCTAGGGTGGAAACGGGCTAGAATCAGCCCAACCAAGGGATCCAGCATGCCGCGTATAACAACAACCCTACTTGTCCTCTGCGTGACAGAAGTCACCCTGGCAGCCACCCATCGAGTTCCCGAAGATCACAAGTCGATTCAGGCCGCCATTAACGCCGCCCAGCCCGGCGACATGATCCTGGTCGCGCCTGGGAATTACGCAGAGCGTCTGCGACTCAAACCACGGATCTTGCTACGCAGCTTGGGTGAAGATGAAAAATCGGGCGCCGCTCACAAGCGAGCGGAGGAGACGATCATCGACGGTGGCGGCAAGGAAGGAAAGGAACCCGGCGTCGTCATGGCCGAGGGGAGCACGCTCGACGGCTTCACGATCACCAATGTCGGGCAATACGACGAGGCCATTTGGAGGAAGCACTTTGATTCGCAGGGTGAAGAGTTGGGCGACGAGGAAGGCTCGGTGCAAGCGGAAGGAACGATTCCCGCGGTAAGCATCCAAGGCGTGAGTTGCACCGTCATTAACTGCCTGATCCATCACAACGGTGACGTGGGAATTGGAATCCTTGGCCAGGAAAACGCCAGGACCTCTCCCGTCGTTTTCGGAAACATCGTCCTGCGAAACATGGGCGGCGGGATCGGCGTGGCGGAAGGAGCCGAGCCAATCATCCAGGCCAACACCTGCAAAGAGAACCTGCGTGCGGGGATTGGCTGTCGGAAAGCGAACCCGATCATTACCGAGAATCTATGCTACCAGAACATCCGGGCCGGGATCGGTTGCCGAGAAGGCGCACGGCCTATCATGCGAGGAAACAAGTGTTATCAGAATCGGCGCGCGGGAATCGGAATCCGCATGAAAGGTACAGCTCCCGTCGTCGAGAACAACGACTGCTACGAGAATGACCTAGCCGGGATCGGCTGCCGGGACGGGGCCCAGCCCCTCATCCGCAACAATCGCTGCAGCAAGAACAAAATGGCTGGAATCGGCTGCGATGGATCCAGCCCGCTGATCGTGGGCAATGAATGTCGGGAGAACGAGATGTCCGGCATCGGGATGCGAGGAGAGGGCCATGCTACGATCCACGCCAACGAATGTCGCGAAAACAAGTTGGTTGCCATTGGAGTCACGGATGGATCGAAGGCAACAATTAGCGGCAACCACCTTGTCCGAACTGGCGGCGTGCCGCCCATCATTGCCGTGAGGGAATCCTCGGCGCTCGTTCAAGACAACGAAATCGAAGGAGGCGGCGTGGCTGCTGTCTTGGTGCAGGGAACCGCCACGGTCAGCAAGAACAAGTTCGTCGGTCAGGGTGCAAAGCAGGGCCATGCCGTCTGGGTCTGGGAAGGTTCAATCGCCACCATCGACGCCAATGCGTTCCACGGCTATCAAACAGCCGTTAGTGCGAGCAAAGCAACGGTGATCGTTACGGGCAACACGGTCCAGGGATTTAGCGGTCCAGCGATCATCATCAAGGACAGCGTCCAACCAGTACATGTCTTTGGAAACACGGCCATCACGAAGGACGAGAAGGCAAAGGTGGTTGATATTCAGGGGCCTGCCGGCGTCGTCGCAAATAACGTGGTGAAGTCCGAAGATGTTGGCGCACTCGCGAAGCCCGGCTTTCATGCCACGGTCGGTCGCACGGACACGCGCATCCGTTTTCTAACGGAAGGCGATGCTTCGGTCTTCGACATCACGAGCGCGACCGGGATCGACAAAGCAACCATCAAGCGAGAAACCGATGAATGGCCCCAAACGATTCTGGTTCGCCTGCACCTGGGCGGGCTGGAGTTGTTTAGGGCCGGTGGGAAGGAAACAGCGATTGAGTGGTCGGTGGCCAGCACGGAAAAGCACGAAGCAAGAAGCTCGCTCGTAGATGGGAAGCGAGTGGCCGACCTCAAGACGGACAGTCCCTACTACAGTGAGGTGCGCATTGTCGGGGGCGTTAAACAGATTCCACTCCAGGATGGCTACTTCGAGATTCCACTACCTGCAAAGCTGCTTGAGGGGAACCCGGTGACTATCAGTTTGGAGTGGATCGACTTCTATCGACAATAACACTGGCGTTCGATGGGACCGATTGGCAACCATCCGCACAGGAGTGCTCTGAAGTTGTCATTCCAGCAGCGCATTTAGGAGCAATTCACGAGTTGTAGTGCCGACAAACTCGCGATCGAAGTTCACCACCGCCACTTGCTCGTGCAAGTCGTCGGGGTTCTTCCATGCCGGCGATCGCAAGGCCGATTCGAGCGAGTCGGATATTTTCACCTGCGCGGTTACCACCGTCCCCAGAATTTCTTTAAGGTCATCAATCTTTGCCGGAAAGCGATCGCCGCGGCCGGTCTGAACCGCTTCGACGAACTTTTCTCGCCCGGCAGCTTCCTGCAGATGGGACACTTCCTGCCCTTCTCGAACGACAGGTCCGCACAATGCCAAGCAGCTCCCATCGCGCTCGTTTAGCACGACGTAAACTTCGCTCCGCGGATAGCGGGCGAGCGTCTTCTTCACGTAGTCGTCAATAACACTCGACACGTACCGCATGCCGACAGTAAAGCTGATCGCGAGCGGTCGCCCAGCTTCTCCGGCTTTGCGGGTTTCAACTTCGTCGAGAAACTGTTGCAGCGTTTGCGAGCTTCCTTTTTGCACCTTGGGGGTGGCAATCGCCGTGACGGCCTTGCTCCGGTTGGCGTCGATGCTGCTGGCCCGGCTGATGGCATTGTTCCGCAGGATATCGTTCACGGCCTGGCGGATGATCTGCTTCATCTTCTCATCGTCGATCTGCCCCTGGACGGCCCGCTCCAACTCCTGCTTGCCGGCCCCTTGGGCCAAGTACGTTTCGACACCTTTCGGGATCCCTTTTCCGACTTCCGCCTTGAGGAGCGCCGCGGTCTCAGCGGACTGGAGGTGTGTCGAAATCTGTCCTGTCAGCAGAGCCTGTCCGCTCTCGCGACTGAGGTACTCGCTCACCACCGGCAGCAATTGCTGCTTCAGCACGGCGTCCCCGTCTCCTTTGGTAAAATAGGAATCGACCGACTTGGGCAACTGCTGGGAAACCTGCGCGGCAATCTCCGCGGAACTCAGGTGCCGGTCGATCACTTCCGGAAGCTCTCGCCGTAGGCTCGACTCCGTCTCCCGCGCCAGGAACTCCTGCCCCCGCCCTTCACCCAGGTACATCTCCACTGCCGTTGCAATTTGGGCCTTGATCGTCGGGTTCTCCTCGACCACTTTGCCGACCTGCGAGGGGATCCAATAGAGGGCGGCGATCAGAATGGCGATGATCCCGCCCCCAGTCACCGGGATGCCGATCATCTTGATGAAGTTCGACAGCACCTGCGATTCAATCCGGCGCTGCAGCAACTCGATCGTCGCCTCGTTCACGTAGAGGTCGTTCCCCACCTTCACCTTCGGAACACTGTCACTCTCGGCGGACATGGCTCTGCTCCTGAAAAGGGCACCAAAGGAATCCGCAGGATCAAGTCAGAGTAGCAACTGCTCGAGGGAGCTGTAATGCATACCTCTAGACCACGTCGAACAAATCATCGAGCGAAATGACGAGATTGCGGCCTCCCAGATGCGCCCCTTGTGGCGGAGACGGGAAGGCCGCCGATGGTCTGAGCGGCAATCGCCGGATCGTTGCCGGGAGGCACGTTGTTGGCCGTCTGAACTGTAAGGATCAACCGGGCGTTCCATTGTTTTGCTGAATACGAAGCTGCCAGGCGCTGCTGACGTTTCCCAGGATGTCCAGTCGTGCGCCGGGCACGCCAGAGACGACCTGAGTGCCGGCTGCGGCATCCGTCACCAGCACACGCTACTGCCAGCGATGTTGATTCGGACAATGACACGCCAGTCACCCGTAATCGGTAGCTGTGTCCGATCGGCCATAACCGGCTCCATTCTCGAAAGTGCGGTTCGCAGAAGTCGCCCTCTGAGGATCGCGTTCGAGATGCGGTACCGGGTCAGCTTTAACATAACGTTTACAAAACCATTTTGCCGACACTCCGCTTCATTGATAAACACTCCTGCATATCTGGCGGCTGGGAGCGACGCCAAGACAAACGAAAAGCGCCCCTGGCGCGAAGAATCGGGCCAGGGGCGCTCCTGGTTACAGCAAGTTCGTCACGCGGTCGGTCAGGCTTCCCTTTTCGCCAAGGACGACCTTCAGGTGACCGGCCGCGGCGATCTTCTCCAGGACCTCCAACTCCCGGAGACGCATGAGCGTCGGGTGCTCGACCAGCAGCTTGGCCGTGTTGGCCTGGCTGCGGATCGCGGCAGTCTCCTCGCGGCGCGCGATAAGGTTGGCCTCGGCGGCTTTCTTGGCCTCCGTGACCTTGTTCATCAGCTCCCGCATATCGCCCGGCAGGACGATATCGCGAATGCCGACCGAAGCGAGCGCCAGGCCCAGCTCAGTCGCCCGGCTGCGTAGTGCCTGCTCGACCTCGTGGGCCGCCTCGTCCTTGCTGGTCAACAAGGCGTCCAGCTCCCGCGCACCGATAGCGGCCCGCAGGCCGTGCTGTACCTCGCGGTACAGCGCCTGGCGGACGTCGTCGGTCGCGCTGACGCCACGAACCGGGTCCACAATCCGGTAGGTCACGCCCGCGTTGATCCGCAGCGTCACCTTGTCGGCGGTCATGATCTCTTGGCCGCTGACATCCAGCACCGTCTCCCGGAGGTCGAGCGCGACGAGCTTCACCGCCGCCACGTTCTTCCACAGCGCATACCGGCCGGGGCCGAGCGTTTCGACGTGCTTGCCATCCACGAGCAGGACACCGGCGTGTCCCGCCTCGACCTGACAAATATCCAGGACGCGCGCAACCTCGACGCCCCGCGTGACGATCGCCGTTAGCTCCTTGTGCTCAAACCGGACGGTGCGGGCGTCGACCACCTCGGTCCGCACCTCCCGCTGGCCGGTCCAGAAAGCGTGCTGGCCCGGTGGCAGGATGTGGCTGAAGCGGCCGTCGATCCAAACGAGCGCCCGCTCGTGGTCCTTCAGGTCGAGCACGGTCGCCAGGCCGGTGAGCGCGCCCGACTTGACGAGTTGGTCGAGCTGCTCGTGGACGAGCCACGGCGCGCGCTGCGAGACGACCTGCACCTGCGTGCGGCCGAGCAGGTCCAGGATCCAGCGGCGGCCCGGGCCCAGCAGGCGCACGAACTCGCCGTCCCGGAACACGAGACCCAGCTCGTAGCTGCGAATCTTGATGCGGTGCAGAATCGTCATAGCAGTTCCTCCTCCAAACAAAGTCGCGACCCGTCGTCGCAACATAGCCGCGACCGGTGGTCGCGATGGGCAAGCAAGAGACAAAAAACAGAACGGCGTTTTCGCCGGAGAAAGGGCCGTTTGCAGATAGTTGGGTTCGGGGTTCAAAGCAAGCAAAGAGACCCTCGGAAGGCGAAACGTTCGCCCTATCCCACCAAAAAGTCGCGGAGTGTCGCTTGAGCACGACCCTGCAGGCCGGTAGGCGGATTGCGTCAGCCGGGCGGCACCCCTCGCCTGGCAAAGAGCGGCATTCCGGCGTCAACAATCGCGTCCCGGTCGAAGGGCCATGCGGCGGCGCACTGCAAAGCGCTCGTCGGTGTTGCCGCAAGCGGTTGCCGAATCGCGGAGCGATACAGCAAAGCCAGCAAGCGGCGGATCGGTCGAATGCCCGCCTCCCTCGGGCCGTGTTGGTGGCGCCTAGCGCGCCGGTCCAGAGCAGGGTGTTCGCCTGCGGTGTGGTACGGGAGTTGAACCCGCGACAACCAGAGTGATGGTCTGGTGCTCTACCTCTGAGCTAACCACGATCGATGCATCCCACGTTAGAACCCATGTCCGGAACACGCCCAGTCGACTCACATGAAGTGAGGGCGAGCGCGCCGCTGGCCAGAAAGCATCAGCCGTCGCTTGCTTCGTAAGAGACGCCGGTGGGAGTCGAACCCACTTGGAGCTGCGTTGCAGGCAGCCGCCGTACCGTCTGGCTCCAGCGTCATTGTTTCTGTTTACGATCTAACGTCCTCGCCAGGAATCGAACCTGGACCTCAACCTTCGCAGGGTTGCGTGCGAATCCGGCACACCCCGAGGACATGTTCGTCTTTAGCAGCCCGCCGAAGAATTGAACCTCGTCTTGCAGTTTCGAGGACTGCCGTGCGAGGAGCGACACACTCGCAGGCCACATGAGTATCCCGACCTGGATTTGAACCAGGGCTGCGACCTTCGGAGGGTCGCGTGCAATCCGCTACACCATCGGGACATCAGCACGAGCGCGAGGAATCGAACCCCGTGAGGCGGTTTTGGAGGCCGCTGGCTCTCCCAGGAGCACACTCGTGTAGATCAAACAGGGGTATCCGAAGGGAGTCGAACCCTTACCTCCTGACGACCACGGCTATCGCCGCGGTGCCCGATCCAGGCATGCAGCGACCGCTACACCACAGACACCATCGAATTCAGCAGCCCGACCAGGATTTGAACCTGGAACACCTCGGTAGAAACGAGGCATGATTTCCGTTTCACCATCGAGCTGTGATTCAGTCAGCGGAAGGCATGGGAGTCGAATCCACATGGCGGTGAAGCCGCACGATTTAGCAAACCGGCCCGGCGAGCCGTATCCGGCTACCTTCCGTAACAGTGGACCGGCCGGGGAATCGAACCCCGATCTCCTGGTTGCAAGCCAGGCATCTTCCCGTTGGACGAGCCGCCCATTCATCAGAGGTCCGTCCGGAAATTGAACCCGGCCTTCCGCCTTACCAAGGCGGTGTGCGGCCGCAGCACCTACAGACCGTCGTTGTTTGTGGCAGTGACCCCGGATGGAATCGAACCATCACTTTCCTGGTTGTCGCCCAGGCGTCTTTGCCCTTGGACCACGAGATCAGGTTGTCAGTGACCGAGGTGGGCGTCGAACCCACAAAATCACGAGGTTCTCGACCTCGTCGCTTTTCCCGTTTGCGTACCCGGCCAATCAGTAGCGGGTCCGGGAGTCGCACCCGGCGGGCCGAGCGCATGAAGCTCAGCTGGGCGCTGGCCCACCCGCGATGTAGTGACCCGTGCGGGATTCGAACCCGCACTGCCGGATTGAGGGTCCAGCATCCTGCCGTTAGAAGAACGGGCCGTGTTGTCAGTGC
>JALORD010000408.1 GCA_025459145.1 Pirellulaceae bacterium
CCGGACAGCCGCCAGATCAAATACGAATCGACCGTGCCGAACAGCACCTCCCCCCGCTCGGCCCGCTCGCGGAGGCCGCTGACGGAGTCGAGCAGGTGGCGAATCTTCGTCCCGGAGAAATACGGGTCGATCATCAGCCCCGTCTTCGCGCGAAAGGCGTTGTCGTGTCCCTCGGCCTTCAGCTTCTCGCACAAGGGCGCGGTGATCCGGCTTTGCCAGACGATCGCGTTGGCGACCGGCCGGCCGGTGTCGCGCTCCCAGAGGACGGTCGTCTCGCGCTGGTTGGTCACACCGACCGCCGCAATGTCGGCGGCGGTGATCTTCGCCGCGGCGAGCGCCTTCTTCGCGGTCGAGAGCTGCGACGACCAGATCGCCTCCGGATCGTGCTCGACATGGCCGGGGCTCGGCAGAAGCTGCGGGAACTCCTCCCCTGCCGAGGCGACAATCCGCCCATCGCGGCCAAAGACAATCGCCCGGCTGGAAGTCGTGCCCTGATCGAGAGCGAGGATGTACTTGGTCATGGGGAGAGGCTAAGGCGATGGGAGAGGAAGGCCTCAAAGCACGAATGTCGAATGTCGAAGGAAACGTGTTTGGCCGCAGATGGGCGCTGATTTACGCAGCTCGAAAAGGCTCGTTGCGGTCCCCCAAATCTGCGTTCGTCTGCGTTCATCTGCGGCCGCTTCCCGCCTTTCACACTGTCGGCAATGTTTCCAGCGGACCGGCCGCTACGGTCGCCACCGGGGCGAGCGGGTACTTCTCGAGCACATCGCGGATGTCGGCCAGCGTCACGCGGCGGTAGTTAGCCACCGCCTCGCGCACGGTCTTGTACTGTCGCCGCTGGATCCAGGTGTTGCCGATCGAGAACATTCGGTTGGTTGGCCGCTCGGCCTGCAGGACGATGTGCGCACAGACTTTGTTCTGGGCCGTGCGGAGTTCTTCCTCCGTCACGCCCGACTTCTGCACGTCGGCCAGAATCTGGCGAATCCGGCCGAGGTTTTCCGCCACGTCGTCGGGGGCACAGCTCAAATACGTCATGTAAATGCCCGCCCGCTGGAACTCGTGGGCCCCAAAGGCCGCCGTCTCGGCCCGCCCCGTATCGACCAGATCCCAGAACAGCCGGCTGCCGGTCTCGTCGCCGATGATCATCCCCAAAAGGCGGGCCGCGTACCGCTCGTCGTCCTCGGCAGCCGGGGCCGCGGCAATCTGCATCACGTACTCCTGCACCGCCAGCGGCTTATGGATCACCTGCCACGCCGGCTGCGGCACGACCGGCTCCTTGGCCCGCGGGGCGTCGAACGGTGCCCAGCCGCCGCAGTATTTCTCCGCCTCGGCGAGCAGCTTGTCCCAGTCGATGTTGCCCGCCGCGGCGAGGACGATATTCCGCGGGCTGTACCGCTCCTGAAAGTAACTCAGCATCTGGTCGCGTTTCAGGGCGCCGACGGTCTCGGCCGTCCCCAGGACGCTTTTGGCCAGCGGGTGCGAACCGAAAAACGCCGCCATGCACTTCTCGTGCGCCCCGTACGGCGGCTGATCGTCGTACTTGGCGATCTCCTCGAGGATCACCTGCTTTTCGGTGTCGAAATCGTCCTGCCGCAGGACGGGCCGCATCATGTCGGCCAGCAGCTCGACAATCCGCTCCTGGTCCTCGGGCAGCGTCGTGGCGTAGTAAACGGTCTGCTCTTCGCTGGTGAAGGCGTTCGAGTTGGCGGTCAGATCGTCGAGGTCGCGATTCACCTCGGCCGCCGACCGCTTGTCGGAGCCCTTGAAGACCATGTGCTCGAGAAAATGGCTGACGCCGGAGATCTCTGCCGTCTCGTCGCGGGCCCCCGTGCGAACAAAGAAGGCAAACGCCGACGAATAGGCGCTCGGGGCAATCTCGGCAACGATCTCCAGGCCATTGGCCAGCGTGTGCGATTGGAACTGCATGGATGCGTGGGGAAGTGGAATCGGCGAATCGGGTGTGGACCGATGATAACGCGCCGCGAAGCGGGGGGTTAGGCACGCGGCGGGCGGTTTCTGGGCTGTTCGGGCTGGATTTTCGCTGACCCCGGCTCTGGTGTCACGCTGCTTGCTCAGGGGATCGCTGGCAAGTTCAATATAGTGAAGTGCACTGAAGGAGAGCCGCGCAGCAGAGATGCCTCGTGCCAGCCCATTAACGTATGAATGACATTGGAAACGACTCTGTAATTCCAAGCTTCCACCCGTGGCGGCTGTTTTTAAGGCTCGCACTGGTTGCAATACTCTCGGCGTTCGTGGGCCTTGTCCTGTGGTTAATTGGATACGGGACACGGAACATCCTGGACTACGACAGTCTGCGTCTTCTGTTCTTTGGCGCGGCCATCGCATATTTTGTGACCGCGTTAACCGCCTTTAGCGCAGTACTTGCGGCTATGTATGGTTCTTGCCAGTCATGTCCATGCTGCCAGCGCCCGTTCAGTCGCATTGGCCTTCTGCACGTACCTTTGCGATGGCGATGCATTCATTGCGGCTACAAAATCGGTTCGCCTAACCCCGTAGGTGGCTCGACTGAAACAGCAAATGATCCGTTGAGGGCGGGAGGCGAGAAACAGGGGATCAGGCCTCATTGCGATAACAATTAAGACGCCGAGTGGCCAAAGTTGGTCGCCAACTTTGGCCTGAAAGAGGCATTCTTTGCGAGGTTAAACTGTGATGCAGGGCCGGGCGGACCATCCACGGCGCGTCCGCTCGAAGCACGGTGCGCCTGAAGTCAGCTTGCGGCCGTATTTGGCGGCCGATCCAATAGCATCGTCGTGCACGCGACAGCCCGCGGGCGAATGCCTGCTGCCGGTCGAAGTTGGCAACTGCCCTGGGCCACCTCCGGCCGCGGCGCAAACGTGCGGCCTGCAGGAAGTGCGGGGTTCAGTCAGCAGACACATTTTGCGTAGGGGAGCTACGGAGAACGCGATGCCTTTCGTGAACGTGAAGATCACCCGCGACGGTGTGACGGCCGAACAAAAGGCCCAAATCGTCGCCGAGATCACAATGACCCTCCAGCGGGTGCTCGGCAAGCGGCCGGAGCACACGCACATCGTCATCGACGAGGTCGACCCGGAGAACTGGGGTTACGCCGGAGTGCTCACGACCGAGTACCGTCAGCAGCAAGGTTCTGGCTGAACAGTGGGTCCGAAGGGTGGCCAACGATGGTCGCCAACTTTGGCCTGCTAGAAACCTGCCAGAAACAAGTTCTGGCCCCGACAGCCCGATTCATTTTTCGAAGCGATCGACCTTGAACGTCACTCCTTCCGCCATCGCCATGTCCCTGGTCGCGCCCGTGGTCATGGCGGTCTTATTGATTTGCCTGTCCAAGAGGGGTGGGATGATCTGGGCCTTGGCGGCAGTCTTCGTCGTGGGCGGATTTATTTCTTTTTTGCTGGCGATGGCCCTCAATCGTCTTGTCGCGCCGGTTGAGGAGCACTTCGCCGGTGCTCCGGGGTCGATCCGTGCGGGGCTGGCCAGTTCGTTCCTGTCCGCCGCGCTTTCCGAAGAACTGGCGCGTCTACTGACGTGCATCGGCACGATTGCCGTCCTCCGCCACTGGATTGGGCGCGAGGTCATCGTGACCTGCGGGGCGATCGGTCTGGGTTTTGCCATGTTCGAGAACATGCTCTACTCGCTCACCGCAAACACCGGGGTTGAGATCCTGATTGGTCGTACCGTGCCAACGATATCGCACGGGGCCACCGCGCTAATCATGGGTTCATTTCTGGCGCGCGCCGCCTCTGGTGACGGCAAGATTCGCATTGGGCCTTTTGTGCTCTCCCTGACGGCACCGCTTCTATTGCACGGTCTGTATGACTTTGGATCGTTCCTGCTGGAAGTCACGGAGTTCCCCGTCTTGCCTGACAATCCGAGCTCTGCGGACTACAAACTGCTTATCGCGCCATTGGCGATCATGTTCTTCGTTACCGCGCTGGGGCTGGTCGAACTGGGCTGGAGCGGTCGCATCGTGTACCAGCTGCGAAGTACTTCGTCGGAGAGGCGATAGTCAGCAAGGCGTTGGCCAGGTGGCGAAGGTTGGTCCTCAGCTGTGGCCTGAAAGAGGCGTATTTTGCAAGGTTCACCCGCGATGCACGGTGGCGCGGTCGCAGAACGCAGGCCAGGTCGAATTGTGCGGCTGAGCTGCTTCGACTTCGTCAGGTGCAACGCGTGCCTCGTGTCACCTTGCGACCGCTAGTTGCGGCCGATTCAACCTCCTGCAGGCCGAGGTTGGGAGGACCAACCTGAACCACCCGGCGGCGCACTTACGCCGCGAGCCGTTTGTCGGCCAGTTGCTTCTCGCTCGGCAGGCGGACGTTCCAGGCGAGGCCGACGAGTTCCATTCCGCGGATGATGAGCCAGCTCGAGTCGAACTGCCACCAGGCGAGGCCGTGGCGGGCCGAGGTGGGGAAGGCGTGGTGGTTGTTGTGCCACCCCTCGCCAAAGCCGAGCAGGCCGCACAACCAGTTGTTCCGCGACTGGTCGTGTGCGTCGTAGTCCTTCCGGCCGAACACGTGGCAGATTGAGTTGATCGACCAGGTGACGTGATGGGTCACAAAGATCCGCACGAGGCCGCCCCACAGGAGACCCAAGAAAGCGCCCTGCCACGACCAGGATAGTTCGCCCGTGGAGAACAGCCCGCCAATAGCCGCCGGCAGGGCGAGGCTCACCAGCACCCACAGGTAGTACAGCCGATCGACGGCGACGAGCGCCTTGTCGGCCAGGAGATCGGGGACATACCGCTGCATGTCGGGCGAGCTCCAGTAGCCCGTGAAGAGCCAGCCGGTGTGGGCGTACCACAGGCCGCGGAGCGAATCGACCAGGCCCGTGCCGTGGAGGTGGGGCGAGTGCGGATCGCCGTGCTGGTCGCTCAATTCGTGATGCCGCCGATGGACCGCGCACCAGACCAGCGGCGAACCCTCGACCGACAGGGCCCCGCAGGTCATCCAGAAGAGCTTCACCCAGCGGTAGGTGTCGAACGAGCGATGCGTCAGCAGGCGATGAAAG
>JALORD010000056.1 GCA_025459145.1 Pirellulaceae bacterium
GCCAGCAAACACGCGAAGAAAGGTCGGGCCGAACTGCCGCCGACGCGGGCCGATCTGTACCGGCCGGCGGCGTAGGCGCGGCGGAAGGCGGGAGGGCTCAGCCGGTCACCCAGGAGCCGCGATGCTGGCACGAAGGGCAGCAGCCGTCCGCCTTGGGAATCACTCGCATCTGGCATGCGGGGCACTGGACGATGTCGCAGACGGATGACGAATCGTTCGAGTTACCTTCCCTCGCGGCCCCATCCGGATCATCCCCTTTCGCCGAATCACGGGGTAGCTTGGCATCGCCCCGCACATCGTCGCGCGCGAGCCAGAATGTCGGGTCAGAAGCCTGGGGACTTACCCGCCACGACGAAACCATCACCACGACGTACCCCGCGCTCCCCACGACGGTCGCGATGGCCGCCAGGCCCGCCAGCAAGGTCAGGAGCGGCCCTTCGGGAAGCAAGTTCTGAAGCTGCAATTGACGTCGTGCCTGCAGTTCCGCGGCGCGGGCCCGCTCGAGGTCTGCCGAGGTGACTTCGATGCGGCGGTCGAAGGACTCCCATGACTCCACCTCGATGCGATCGGGTCTCACGTACACGGTCCCCGGTTTCCACCGCTGCGCGGAGACATTTGCTGTCTCCGCGGCCCCCAGCGCGCGGTTGGCTTCGCTCCACTTGGTCTGAGCCGCTTCCGCACCCCGGTTCGTTCGCAGCCCGAAAGCCACGACGAGAACGCCCAGGAGGATCCCTGCATAGGCAATCGCGAGAAATGACCGGCGGTCGCGCCGCGCTCGGATGATCCCCAGCAATCCGCAGCTAAAGAGAAAGCCCAGGGCGGCTCCACCAAGGCCATGGACGACCGACATTTTGGGGGACATGTCGTCGGAGAGGCGGCGCAGCCCCACCGAAACGAGCGCTCCGGCGCAGATTCCCACGAGGACGATGACGGCACGCAGCGAGGCAAACGCCGCTGCACGGCGACGAGCCTCATACTCCTGCTGGCGATCGAACAGAGAGCCCATGACGTGTGCGGTGCGTTGTTAAAACGCCAAAGTCGTCGTTTGGCCTAGCGCCGTTGCCCTAGCGCTGTTGCCGCCGGATATCGTAACAGAGCAGCTCATCCTGATCGCGGATGTACAGCTTGCCGCCGGCGATTACCGGATGCGGCCAGCTTTCGCCGTTGCGGCTGGCGAGCTTGAACTTCCCCTTCAGCTTGTAGGCCTTCGGGTTCGCTTCGATCAGGGCCATCGTGCCGTCCTGATAGCGGAAGTAGAGGTGTCCGTCGGCGTAGGCGACCGCCGCTGAACCGGTCCCTGGACCGCGGCCGGGCCGCCACGCTTCTTTGCCGCTTCGGCCGTCGATGCAGAGCGGAAAGCCCTCGTTGTGGCCGTGGCCGCAATATACAAAGCCATCCTTCTGGATCATGCCGCCGTGATGGTTCTGCATCTTGTTCGCCGGGAGGAAGTACACCTCCTCGACACCGAACCCTTCGGCCGCCCGATTCACCTTAATCAGGGCGGAGCCCGTGCCATAACCGCTCGAACAGAAGACGTGGTCCCCGGCGACGATCGGTGTCGGAATGCTGGCGGTGCCGTTGGCGACGCTGTCGTATTCCCAGAGCAGCTTGCCCGTGGCAGCGTCGACGCCGACGACGCCCTTGCCCACGAGCGTGATGTACTGCTTTACACCCGCCGGTTGTCCGACCACGATCGACGAGTAGCCCGCGCCGTCGTGCCCCCGGCCGCTGAGCTTGCCCGCGGGGACCTCCGTTTTCCACTGGACTTCGCCCGTTCGTTTGTCGAGCGCGACGAGCAGAGCTTCCCGACTGCCGGGAGTGCAGATCAGCCAGTCGCCATCGACGAGCGGCGACTCGCTATAGCCCCAGGTGGGAACTTGACCGTCGAAGTCGCGGGTGAAGCTCTTCGTCCAGATGAGCTCGCCAGTTCCCGCATTGCAGCAGAACAGATCGCCGCCATGCGTCAGGCCGAAGACCAGTTCGCCATCGACGGTCGGCGTGCAGTTCGGCCCGTCGCCACCGCCCACTTCGGTCTGCCACACTTCGCTGCCGTCTTCGACCTTTCGGCAGATCAGCGACGTCCGGCTCCCCCGTTCGCCGAGCGTATAAATCTTGCCGCCGGCGATCGCGACGCTGGCATAGCCGCCGCCGAGGCCTTTCGTTCGCCAGGCGAGCGGCGGACCTTCAGCGGGCCAGGAATCGAGCAGCCCCGTTTCGCGGGAGAGTCCGTCTCCCGCCGGGCCGCGCCACCGCGACCACTCGCCCCGCTGGGCTTCTTCCTCGGCCAGTTTTTGGGCCGCCTGGTTGGCGGCGGCCGCGGTCTTGGCGGGTGCGTTCCTTACCGCTCGGGGTGCTTGTGCCCATGCCGAGGCTGCGAGTACGAGGCCAAGTGCACACCAGACGAAGTTGCGAATCATGAACGTCTATTCTCCCCAAAAACACCGCACCGATTACATCCCGAGCGCCGCGGGTCCACCGCACATTGGCTTTCTGCCTATTGGCTCTCTGCCTGCAGCCTGTTACTCGCGACCGGGCACAATTTTGAATGGCAGCCGCACGAATTCGGGGGCCGAGGACTTGTCGAAATGCGTGAACTGGTCGACCTCGAACGGCCGGCCGACTCGGTTCCCCGCCTGATCCTCAAGCACCGTGTCGATCACCAGATCGTAAGCGCCCGCGGCCCACGGCTGATCGGGCCGGAATTCCCACGACTTTTCCTCGGGGCCGACGGTCACTTCGCCGTCCAGACGCTGTCCCGCGGCCGACTCGACGGTGATCGTTCGGCCGAGGAGCGCGTGATCGAGTGGGTAGGGAAACCGGACCACCAGCGGCGAGCGTGAGCCGGAGCGCGGCGGGCCTACTTTCCAGGTCTGCTGGTCGATCACCCGCTCGATCGCGGGTCCGGCAGTAAATGTCTTTGTGAAATCCTCGGCGAGGACCTGACCCGAAGCGTCGCGCCAGCCCTTGGCCACGACGAGTTTGTAGATCCCGCCAGCAGTGAGGACCGGCCCGTGCTCCTCGCGCGGCGTCAGACCTTTTTTAATCCGGCCCGGATCGATGAGGAGCGTCAGCCGGGTAGCCGACGGATCCCACAATTCTTCGCCCAATTCCAGGAACGGGGCATGCACGGGCTTGCCATCTTCGCCGAGCAGCTGCAAGTGTTCGTACGCTTCGCCTCGCCGCATCGGGGCCGAGAAGTGCAGGTAGAAGCGGAGTTGATTTTCGGGAAGCGTCGCGGCGGTGGGGTAGATCGTCGTCACCTTCGCTGCGGCGGGGCGGGGAGCGGCCGGGAGCGAAATGACCTTTTCGAGCCGCAGCCGATTGTTGCCGCCGCTCGCCGGCAGGTTGAACTCGATCCGATAGTCGAGCCCGGCTTTAAGCGGAAAGCTGGGAGTGAAACGAAGCGCGTCGCCGGCCAGTTCGTGTCTTCCTACGATCGCGGGCTGCCCTTCGGTCGCCGCGCGGCCGACGTAGACCCGCAGAGCGTTCCCAAGCGCCTCGCTATCTGACTTGGCCAGGCTCGCGGCGGCCTTAGCCGGGAGGTGCGCCGCTTCGAAGGCGACCGGCAGGCCGGCCTCTTCGACGATCCGCAGCATGGGCTCGGCGGCAGCAACGTGGGAAGCAGCGAAGGAGGCCGCGACAAACAATCCCGACACAATAAAGCATCTCACCGCCAGTTCCTCCCAATGCGTTGAGCCGCCTCGCGGCGACCCGAGTAGTCCGGTATCGCCGCAGAGCGGCTCAATTGTGCTGAAGCCACTGTGCCAACGGCCGCCATCGTGGCGGTGGCCACTGCTGGATAGGGGCCAGCAGTGGCACACGGAATTACTGTCTGCATCCGCATCTGCCCGTTACGGCAGAGCGACAGCCTGCAGGCTCTTGCCGCTGTCATTGGCGACGAGGATCAAGGCATGCTTGTCGCCAAGCCGATCGAGCTGGGTGACGTCCTTAAGCTCCGCGACGGTCTCGTACTTGAGACCAGCCGTGCCGCCGCCGGTCACCGCTTCAGTCAGCGCCGGCTGCTTGTCCAGCGAGTCGGTGCTGATCTTCATGACGCCGCGAGCGCTGTTGGCGAGCAACAGGTACTGCTTGCCATCCTTCTCATAGACGACCATGTCGAGCGGGTTGTTGCGGTTCCCCAGTTCGGCCACCGTCTTGCCGCGGATCTTTTCGCCCGGCTTCAGGTCGGCGACCGGGAACGTGACGAGCGGCGTGCAGGTATACGCCGCCAGGAGCTGTGGTTCGCCGCCCACATTGAAAGGCACGAACGTGCGCACCGGCGAGCGGGTTTCGAGCGCCGCGCCGTGCGCCGTGTGGACGATCTCGACGCTCGTCGCGGTGTCCTTGCCGGCAAACGGGAAGGCCAGCGAGCGGAGCTTGCTGGCAAACTCTTCGTTCGACAGGCCCGCGATGTACAGCTTGCCATCGACAAACGCGAGGTCAGTGATCGCTTCGTTCCGCAGCGGACGGCCGCGGCGGTCCTTGGCGTCAGCGGCCGGAGCGCTCGTCAGCTCGACCTTGGCATAGGGGACATTGTCGAGCGCAAGGACCGAGACCTTCCCCGCACCATCGACCCGGACGATCGCCGGCATCGAATCAGGACCTTGGCCGCGGGCGACGCTCAAATAGGCGATCCCCGTTCCCGGTTCGACAGCCACATCGTTGATCGTGATGTCGGCCGCTTCGGTTCCGAGCGCCGCAGCGACTTTGCCGTCGACCCCTTCCAGCTTGAACCCATCGCCGATGGCGGCCTTGGGCGCTTCGCCCACACCAATCGCAAAGATTGCCGCTCCCTGCGTGTCGCCGACAAACAGCACGCCCTTTGGCCCAAAGGCCAGGGCCCCGGCCGACTTCAGATCGGGCTTGCCGGATTGGGTGAGTCCGGGCACATCGGCCGCCGTCGCGACTCCTGCGGCCAATAGCGCCGCCAAACAACTCCACTGCCACATTCGAGACATTTTCCATCCCTCCGGAAAAGAGTGAGCACGCAATTCGCCGTACAAAAAATGGGAAACGCGCGAAGCGCCAGGACGCAGATTCGGCAGCCGTCAGGCATTTTCGGCTGACAAGGGTCTGCAACTTCGCTCGCTGCGCGCGTTTCACCAACCTCTGGCTACTGTTCCACCCCAAGCGACCCCCAAGCAATCTTCCCCAGCCCCAGCGACCGCCGGGAGGCAGGCGTCTAGCGTCTGACGATACCGCGCCCCTTCGGGAAAATCACGTCGGGGCGGAAACTTTGCCGAATCTTTGCGAGAGCGCCGCGGGGCTGCCGAGGTTGCTTTCGCGGTCGGCGTGGACTACATATGCGGGATTGCTGTGCCGACGAGTACTTCTCGGCGCGCTTTGCCGGCAAACACACCTGATCCAACACTTCTTCGAAGCAGCCTCCCTCTCTCCTGTGGACTCGATCTCTCGCGAGCGACTCGAAGCGGTCCTGCAAGCGCTCCCGCGGCTGACGATCGGGCTGGTCGGCGATCTGTTCCTCGATCGCTACCTGCACCTCGTACCAGGGAGCCACGAGCTGTCGATCGAAACCGGGCTCGAGGCCTACCAGATCGATCATGTTCGCAATTCGCCGGGGGCCCTGGGGACCGTGCTCAATAATCTGGCAGCCCTCGGCGTGGGGCTGCTTGCGCCAGTCACCGTCATCGGCAACGACGGCCACGGCTTTGACCTCGTTGAGCAGCTGAAGCGATTGCCGGTCGACCCGGCTCACCTGCTGCGCGATCCCGATCGGTTGACGCCGACCTATACCAAACCGCTTCGCCCGGATGGCGCGGGCGGGTGGCAAGAGCTCAACCGGCTCGACGTCCGCACCCGCCGCCCGCTGGGCGAGGAAATAACCGCCGAGGTTTGCCGCCGCGTCGAGCGGGCCTTTCACTCGTCCGATGGTCTCATCGTCCTCGATCAGTTGGTCGACGAGGACTGCGGCGTGGTGAATGCCGCCGTCCGCGAAACGCTCGCGGCGCTGGCGAATGAGTTTCCGCACAAACTAATCTATGTCGACAGCCGGCGGTTTCTCCGCCGCTTCCGCCATGCGACGCTCAAGGGGAACCGTTCCGAAGTGCTGACGGCGAGCGGCCGCAGCCTGCCGGACGGCCTTTCGGCGGACGAGGATCGGGCCCTTGTCGCAGATGACCAGGTGTCCAGCGCCCTGGCCGAACTGGCTCGGCAGAACGAGCGTCCCGCGTTTTGTACGATGGGCGAACAGGGGATTCTCGTGTCCCGCCCGGGAGAGCCGGCCCGGCTGGTTCCCGGCTGTCCGGTGGCCGGACCGGTCGATATCGTCGGTGCGGGGGACGCGGCCACGAGCGGCATCGTTTGCGGACTGTTGGCCGGCTGCGATGTGTATGAGGCCGCGGCGGTGGGGAACCTCGTGGCGTCGATCACCGTCCAGCAGCTCGGCACGACCGGCACTGCGTCGCCCGCGCAGGTCCTCGCTCGCTGGGACGACGGTCGAGAATTCCCAATGACCAAGCACCAATGACCAATTGGGCCAACTCATTTGGTCCTTGGGATTTGGTCATTGGTCATACTAGACTTCTGATCTCATGACCTGACCACTGACTTACAACGCCATCGCCACGAGCGCTAGTCCCGCCATGGCAACCGCGGCCCCGCCGATTCGGATCAGCCGGGGCGAAAGCTGCCGCGCGTGGACCCCCTGGCCGACGAGCGTTCCCGCGGCCAGAAGCAGAGTTGTGCCAGTGACGAAGCCCGCGGCGTAGAGCCACATCGCGGCCATGGCTGGCATTTCGGTCCCGTGCGCATGTCCGTGAAACAGGGCGAAGAGCGCGACGACCGGCGTTGCGACCACGAGCGGATAGCGTCCCCACACGTTGGCGAGCAGGTTCGGTCCCGCGGCCAGCGCCGCACCCAGCACCACGACCGACAAGGCAATCGCGATTTCGACGAGCGGCAACGATATTCCTGCCGCCGCCAATCCGCCCCCCGCCATCATCGCCGCCAGGAATCCGGCGGGAAGCAGCCAGCGAGCCCGTCCGCCAAGCTGCACACCGAGTAGTCCCACAGCGAGCATCGCCAGCACATGGTCGACCCCGAGGAGCGGATGCAAGAGTCCTGCCACGAGTCCGCTCGGCCCGGCGGAAGCAGTTCCTCCGTGATGTGGATGAGCGAGCGCCAGCGATACCCAGGCCAGCGGCAACATCAACGCGACCGGTGCGATACGGAATTTCACGGAAGTTCTCTACAGGGAGCGTTTGGAGCTATTCAGAAGCAGAGCCAAGCTAGCGTCGGCATGGCGAACCGTGCCACGGCAGAATTCTAACTGAAATTGGCGTCTAAACAGTAGATGTCTCGCTCAAGTTCGGCATGACCCATTTGTTCGAACGTCGGAGAACCACTTTACACCCGTACACGACTGAATACTTGGGCTGCGATTGCATTCTTGATCCCGCCGCGGAACAATAAAGCCTTCATTTAGGTGGCACCACGTTCTGGACGGCAACATTCCATCCGGCAGTTCGCACGGCATCATTCGGTCTTATCCCCTGTGGCAGTTCGGAACCTGCCTTGTCACCTTTGCAGAGTTGAGGTTTGCTCATGCGCCGCAAGCGAACGATTCGAGAGCTCGTGAACGATCCGAGCGACGGACAGTTGGGACGCGTAAAGTTTGGAAACGTCGAGGCCGATGCTTCCTGGAAATCGGCATCCGACGGATATCTGGAGATCCGGTTCGAAATCCGCCGATTGACGCTCGAACAACAAGTCCGGCTGTGGCACTACAGCCAGCGGTCGATGACGATTCCGATCCAACTCCCGATCGATGCCGAGGCGGTCGATGGCGAAGTGATCGGTTTCGAGCGTGATACGCAGCACGTCGTCTTTCACGTCTGCCGCTCGGAAGTCTCGGTATAGGCGAGGGCGATAGGTTGCGAGCGGTTAAGAACTGGGCAAGTTAAGACCGGGCAATTGTCGCGGTTTCCAGAGGGGGCGATGGCCCGCCTGCTCCGAAGGGGCCAGGCGAATCATCCGTCCCCTCGACCACTCGTCCTTTGTCTCTCCGGGCTGCTCGACTACGATGCAGGGGGAGACCTTTGCCGATGAAAATCCTGCTGGCCGCACCCCGCGGCTTTTGTGCCGGCGTCAACATGGCGATCGAGAGCCTGGATCTGGCGATTCAGGCATTTGGCACGCCGATTTACGTCTATCACGAGATCGTCCACAACAAGTACGTCGTCGACACCTTTCGGGCCAAGGGGGCCGTGTTCGTCGACGATTTGCACGAGGTTCCCGAAGGTGCGACGCTCCTCTTTTCGGCGCACGGCGTTTCGCCGGAGATTCGCCGCCTCGCCCGCGAGCGGAAGCTGTATGCGATCGACGCGACCTGCCCGCTGGTGACGAAGGTGCATCTCGAAGCGGTTCGCTACGCAAAGGAAGGCTACACGATCCTGCTCATCGGCCATGAGGGGCACGACGAGGTGATCGGCACGATGGGCGAAGCGCCCGAAGCGATGGTGCTCGTCGAATCGGCGGAGCAGGCTGATCGCCTGGAGTTCCCCCCGGGGACGAAGCTCGCCTATCTGACGCAGACCACGCTTTCGGTCGACGACGCGAACCGGATCATCGCCCGCCTGCGGGCCCGCTTTCCGCAGATCGCCAATCCGCCGAAGGACGATATCTGCTACGCCACGCAGAATCGGCAGGAAGTGATTCACATGCTGGCCCCCGAGGCGGACGTCGTCATTGTCCTAGGAAGCCAGAATAGCTCGAATAGTCAGCGGCTGAAGGAAATCGCTCGGGAGAACAATATCCCGGCGTACCTGATCGACGGCGCGAAAGACATCGAGGACGACTGGTTCGCAGGCGCCGAAACGGTGGTTGTGACCGCGGGCGCGAGCGCTCCCGAATCGGTCGTCGAAGAGTGCGTGAACTACCTCTGCGAGCGATTTGGCGCCACGGTCGAGGCCCGCACGATTCGCAGCGAAGACGTCCATTTCCCGCTGCCGCGGGAACTGCGGACGATCGGCGCGGCCTGACGCGCCGCCTGTAGCGCGGCGCAAGTCGAGGTTGCTGCCGCGTGTGTGTTTGCGCTAAACTCGGCAGATCGCGCCCGTTACCGCCATTCTCCCGCGGCTTCGCGCCGTGCGTTCACACACTTTGGGAAGCCGCTCATGCGTGTCTCTGTCTGGCTTCGTGCACTCGGTTGTTTCCTCAGCGCCGTCGGGCTCTTGGCAGCGAGTTGCCCAGCCGCCGATTGGCCGCAGTTCCTCGGCCCTGAGCGAACGGGCGTATCGGCCGAGACGGGCCTGCTCGACGCCTGGCCGGACGGCGGTCCGCGCGAGGTGTGGCGGGCCGAGGGAGGCGTCGGCATGTCGGGCCTCGCCGTTTCGGCGGGCAAACTACTAACTCTCGTCGAGCGCGATGGGAAGCAGTGCCTTGCGGCGCTCGACGCGAAGACGGGAAAGCCGCTGTGGCTCGTGCCGCTCGCCCCGGCGTACAAGAACTCCATGGGGGACGGCCCTCGCGGGACTCCCACGATCGCCGGCGAGCGGGTTTTTGCCTTCACCGGCGAAGGGATCCTCGCGGCGGTGAATCTGGCCGATGGCAAAGTCCTCTGGTCGAAAAACGTGCCGCAGGAACTCAATGGCAAGCCGGCGGAATACGGCATGGCGTGCTCGCCGCTCGTCGTCGGCGAGCGGGTGATCGTCTTCACAGGCGCGGCGGACAAGACGCTCGCGGCGTACGACATCGCCAGCGGAGAGTTGGCCTGGACCGCAGGGAGTGACCCGACCGGGTATTCCTCCCCGCTGCTGGCGAAGTTGGGCCAGCAACAGCAGTTGATCGCGTTTTCCGGCGCGTCGGTGATCGGCGTCGATCCGACGTCCGGCAAACAGCTCTGGCGCTATCCCTACGAGACCGATTACTACTGCAACACGGCTAATCCGGTCGTCGCCGACTCGCGGGTGCTGATCTCGGCCGGCGAGAACCACGGCAGCGTCCTGCTGGAGATTGCTTCGGAGGGCGAGAAGTCCACTCCGCGGGAAGTCTGGTCGAGCCAGGGAGCGGCCAGCACGCTGCGGAGCGAATGGCAAACACCCGTCCTCGTTGGCGGCAAGCTCTACGGCTTTGACAACGTGGGGAGCGCCGGCCCCGTCACGCATTTAACGTGCATCGACCCGGCGACCGGCAAGCGCCTCTGGCAACAGCCCCGCTTCGGCAAGGGAAATCTGATCGCCGCCGACGGCAAGCTGTTCTGCTCGACGATGAAAGGGGAGCTGGTTGTCGTGCGGGCAACGCCTGAGGGCTTTCAGGAGATCGGCCGCAAAGTGGTCCTCGACACCACGCGGCAAGCTCCCGCCTTGGCGAACGGACTCTTGTACCTCCGCGACGACGAATCGATCGTCTGCCTGGATGTGGGCAAACCGTAGGCGACCAGCTCGTCCGCGGAGGCGATGATCTCGGCCCGCGCACCCTTGGCGCGGCCGATCCTTTCGCGGTGCACAAGCGATAAACCGTTCTCGGGGGCGCTAAAACCTAGCGCGCTGGGGAACCGGTGGTGGGGAGCGATTTGCGCGTCCCCAGGGCTAATCGGGCTTTGAATGTTCGCCACTGCAGCATGCTGCGGCGAAGGGGAACCCGGAAGCTCGGCGGGAGAGATCCCGCCTTCCGTGCGTGATTTGCGTGCATACCCTGCGGCACTAGGCCGTAATTGCCTCGATCCGGACCCGCGTATAGGTCTGCCGGTGGCCGGTCCGCCGGCGATAATTCTTCCGGCGGCGAATCTTCTGAATGTAAACCTTCTCGCCCATCTCCAGACCGAGCACTTCGGCCGAAACCGTGGCTCCCGAAAGTATCGGCTGTCCGACCTTCACGCCCTCGGAACCCGATACCAGAAGCACCGTATCGAAGGAGATCTTGTCCCCCTCTTTGGCCTCTTCACGGAAATCGACGTCCAGAATTTGCCCTTCGGAAACCTTGTATTGGCGACCGTCGGCGGCAATGATGGCGTACATGTCTAATCGTCCGAACTCTATATCTGGCAACAACTTGGGCGATTTCTGCTGGCCCCCTGTAGATACGCGAAGAAGCCAGCAAGTCCTGCATCCTAATGCCTGCAAGGCTTAGCGCGAAGGGGCAAGTAGGTCCGGAGCAACCAAGATTCGGCAAGCCGCACCCCCAGGGAGGGTGCTTACCGGCACGGGCGTCATCTTCGGCTGAAAGGCGGCCAAGAGTGGCCGAGAGGTCTCCTTGTCGCGAGCGAATTCTGGTAAAGTATTGCCCAGCAATAGTTTGAAGCAGCAAGCCGGGCCTCTACCAGCACTGTCGATTTTCCGCCCAACGCGTGTGCGGAGAAAGGGTGATGTTGGGGGCCAACCATAGCCTCCCCCGGTCGATGCGGCCCCCTTCGGGCACGCCCGCTCCCGGACATGTGTCCCACCCTCCGCGCAGGAACTCACGCCCTTGAAGCAGTCCGCACCCAAGCCCCCCGAACCGCCCCCCGCCTCGTTCGATTCCCTGGGCCTCTCCGAAGTGATGATGAAGGCCCTGGAATCGGCCGGATACGAATACCCGACACCCGTGCAAGCCGGCGTCATTCCTCGCGCGCTGGCCGGGGTCGATGTGCTGGGGCAGGCCCGCACCGGTACCGGCAAAACGGCTTCCTTCGTGATTCCGATTCTGGAAGGGCTGCAGCTCAAGTCCGATATTCACCACCCGCAAGCGCTCGTGATGGTGCCGACGCGGGAATTGGCGGTGCAGGTCCGCGACGAAGCGATCAAACTCGCCGCGGGACGCAAGGTGCACTGCGTCGCCGTGTACGGCGGCAAGCCGATTCGCGAACAGATCGACAAACTGAAACGCGGCGCCCAGATCGTCATTGGGACGCCCGGACGAGTGCTCGACCACCTGGCGCGGGGCACGATCGATTTCAGCAAGCTCAAGTTCGTGGTGCTCGACGAGGCCGACCGGATGCTCGATATCGGCTTTCGTCCCGACATCGAACGCATCCTGCGGCGCTGTCCCGACGACCGGCAAACGCTGCTCTTAAGCGCCACCGTGCCGCCGGCCATCGCCAAGCTGGCCGAACGCTACATGCGGACGCCGGAAACGCTCAATTTTTCGCCCGCCGATATTTCGGTCGATACGATCGAGCAGTTTTACTTCACGGTCGATCCGCAGCGCAAATTCGAACTCTTGCTGCGGCTGCTGGTGCGCGAGCGGCCCAAGCAGGGGATCATCTTTTGCCGCACCAAGCGCGGCACCGAGAAGGTCTTTCTGCGCCTGCAAAAGAAGAGCAAGGATCCGCGGATCGTGGCGGCCATTCATGGCGACATGAATCAATCGGCCCGCGACCGCGTGATGTCGGCGTTTCGCGCGGGGAAGATCCGGTTCCTGGTGGCCACCGATGTGATCGGCCGCGGGATCGACGTGTCGAGCATCTCGCACATCATCAACTACGATATTCCCGCGTTCTGCGACGACTACGTGCACCGCGTCGGGCGGACGGGCCGGATGGGGCGCGAAGGAGTGGCTTACACGTTCGTCGCGCCGGACGAAGGGTATGAACTAACGCGGATCGAAGAGCGGATTAACCGATTATTGAAGCGGGACGAGATCAAAGATTTTGATCCGCATGCCCGCGAACGGTCCGGCCTGCCGATTGGCGACCGTCCGGTGAATCTGGGGCCCAAAGGGAGCGACGGAGCGGCCGGATCGGGCGATCCCGCGGCAACACCGCCGCCGCCCCCCACCAGCCTGCAGCGGCGGCCCCCGAAACGCTACCGCAAAGCTCTGTAAGGGCGAAGCGTCACAGCCGCAAATTGTCTAGCGGCGAATCCGGTCGCCTCAAATCTGGGCCAGTGCGTCTGGCCCCTTCGCCTTGCGCGCTTTCTGCGACCTAGGTTTCAGGACGCTTGCGCGCGCCATTGCGCAGCGGTGAGCCGATTAGGCGGGCGAATCCGATTCGATCGATTCGCCGGGATTTAACGTTGCCGTGAGCGAGGCGTTTCATGCTGGCTCCGATTTGCCGCTGGGTTATTCCGCCCCTGGTCGTGGTGCTGGGGCTCGTCGCGTTTCGGCTGTTTGCGACCGCGACGGCAGAACTGCCCGCCCGCGATGTGCTTAAAGCGGCTCCCGAGCCGAACCTGATCGCCCCTCGCTACGACGAGCCGCGCGTCATTACGGATGAGCAGTTGCGGGCGGTTCTCGACCGGGTGAAGCCGCCGATGCAGCCGCTCAAGACGAACAATCTGGTGCATGCGCTGCGGCTGTGGGGGCCGAGCGCCGACTTTGGCGATCCGCAGATTCCCAGCGGCCGCGAGATGCTCGACTATTTTCTCGACGACCGGACGTTTCGCCGCCTGGCGGGAGAGGACGCGCCGCCGCTCTTCTATCGTGATCGCGACGGGCTGGCGGTCCGTTCGTACGACGACGCGCTCGCGAACCGGGACACGTCGAGCTATCACACCGACGATTTGCTGGCGACCTTGGCCGAATGCCGCACGCCGCTGGCGACGCCTATGCGCCTGCGCGATGGCGAAGCAACGGTCGGCCAGTTGCTGCACGATTCGCTGGCTCGATTCAACCTCGACCGCTTTGAGTACGAATGGGCGCTGATCGCCTATGCCCGCTATGTGTTTCCGCAGAACGAGTTTCGCAATCAGTGGGGCGAGCGGATCCGCGTCGACGATCTTGTGGCCGAAGCAATCGGTCCGCCGCTGGGCCTGGGGCCGTGCAATGGGCTGCATCGGCTGGAAGGGCTTGTGGTCTTGCTCCGGGCCGACGAGCAGCATCGCGCACTAAGGCCGAAGACGCGGGCTGCGATTCTCGAGCATTTGCACGCGGCGAGCCAGCTACTTGCCGCCTCGCAGACTGCCGATGGCTACTGGACCCGCCGCTGGCCGGAGGGTGCTGCTGCAGCTGAACCCGCTACTGCCAATCAAGCCTCGCTGCACGACAAGCTGCTTGTCACCGGGCATCACCTGGAATGGCTCGCGCTGGCTCCCGAGGCGGTGCAGCCGCCGCGGGAGACAATCGTCCGCGCCGGCCAATGGCTCACCCGCACGCTCCTCGAAATGGACCAGAAAACCCTGGAAGAAGCCTACGGTCCCTACACGCACGCCGCCCGGGCCCTGGCCCTGTGGCGGAGCAAGGACCCGTATGAAGCGTGGAAGACGCAACAGCCGATCGCTTCGGTCCTCCGCCCCAGCCCTCGTCCCCAGCCCTAGCCCCCGCACGCCATGTCCACCGAACTTCCCGCGTGCCTCACACGCGACAACCTGACTGGGCCGTACTTTCCGAACCTATCGCGGGGCGGGCTGGCGGCGGTTATCGTGCTGTCGGCGATCTTTGCCCTGACGAGCTTTAATCGCCTCAACCACACCGACCTGTGGGGGCACCTCAACTTCGGCCGCTGGATCGTCGCCACCGGGACGCTCCCCACGACCGATCCGTTCGCTGCTGGTGCCGACGGCATAGAACCCGCAGCCGCGATGAATCCGCCGCGAATGCTGCACGCGGCCTGGCTCGCGCAAGTGATTGGTTACGAAGTTAAGCGGCAGTTCGGCCCCGAGGGGCTCGTGTTTGGGCACGCGCTCCTCGTCACGCTGGCCGCGGCTGCGCTTATGGCAGCTGTCGTCGCCCGCGGTGCTCCCGCCGGCTGGGCCTGGCTTGCCGGCGCGGCCATGTTCGTCCTCGACCTGCCAATTGTGGGGACGATTCGTCCGCAACTTTTCGGCCAACTTGGACTGGCGCTATTTCTGCTCGCTGCGGCCCAGTTGCCCAGGAGCCGCTGGCCGCTGGCGTGGATTCCGGTTGTCGCCGCTCTGTGGGCCAACCTGCACGGCTCGATCCTGATGGGACTGGCCGTTTTGGGAATAGTCGCTTTGGGCACAACCTGCACGCTCGTCTGGCAATCCCGCGGCAATCCGGCGGCGCTCGCTCGCGACCGGCAAATCCCCCGGCTGTGGCTCGCGCTCGTGCTGGCAGTCGCGGCGGCTTGCTGCGGTCCGCACGGCGTTTGGCTCTTGCCCCGGACGATCTTCTTTGGCGAGCACGCTGCCCTGGCGAGCATTGTCGAATGGCAGGCCCCGGCCATGTCGAGTCTGACGGGCCTTTTGCTCCTGGCATCGCTGGCTGCAACCGTCGCACTGGTGAAAATGAGCCCGCGGAAGTGGGAACTGTATGAAATTGCCATTCTCGCGCTGTTTGCTTTGGCGACGTTCGCAGCGATGCGGATGCTCGCTTGGTATGCGCTAGTCTGGCCGTGGGTGGCGGTGCCGCATGCGGCCGTCGCGTGGGATGCCTATCGCCGCCGGCAAGCAGGAGACGCCTGGCACCCCGCGATCGATGAACCCACGGCCATGCGGACCGTCCTGGCGATGGGCGTGGTCTTCATGACGCTGCTCATCGCGCCGCCCAGCTATTCCCTGGTAACGGGCACTTCCCGGGGCGAGCGGCCCATCATGGTTCGCGAAGCGCCGGTCTACCTGGCGAGCGAACTGGCCCGCCGCGAGCTGGCCGGCAAGATCGCCGCCCCGATGGACTGGGCCGACTTTCTGATCTGGAAAACCGGCGGGAACGTTCATCCACTCGTCTATTCGCACGTACATCTGACCGACGAGGCGACCTGGCGCGATTACCAGTCGCTCTACTTAGGCGAACCGGCCTGGCTCAACATTCTGCGGAAGCACCAGTTGCAGTATTTGGTCGTCGTTCGTCAGCGCTCGCCGCAGCTCGCTCGCCAGGTAAACGAAGAGCATCGCCGGGGTAATGGAGCTCTGCGGATCATTTACCAGGACCAGCAGTGCATCTTGGCAGAGGTGGCCTTGCCCGCGACCGCGTCGTTGCCGGCGGATGAACAAATGCGGGGCAATCAGCCCTCGCGCCAAGCGAAAACCGCGTTGCAATCGGCTGCGGACTCATCGATACTCTTGGATGGTCCGCTCCCCGCCTTTGCTCCTGCCTGCGTCTTGCCATGCCCCGATTGCCCCGCTCCAGGCCCCGTCTCGATCCGCTTCTGGCCTGCCTGGCCTGCGGCCTCTTCGTAGTTGCCGGGGCGGCTCACGCCGCTGAATCGCTGGCCGCGGCGCCGCTGGTAGCGCAGCCGCTGACATCTCAGCCGCCGCAGTTTTCGCTCGACGTGATGGCGGTCGTTTCCAAGGCGGGCTGCAACCTGGGAGCCTGCCATGCCAATGCGAATGGCAAAGGGGGACTTAAGATCTCGCTCCGCGGCGACAATCCGGCCGGCGACTATACGATTCTGGTTCGCGAGCTCGATCAGCGGCGGGTGAACCTGCTCGATCCCGAGGCGAGCCTGATCCTGCAAAAGCCGAGCGGCCAGGTCGTGCATCAGGGGGGCGTCCGGTTTTCGCGCGATTCCGAGGAATACCGCATCCTCCGCGACTGGATTGCCGCCGGTGCGCCGGGACCGAGCGACGAAACGCCCCGCGTCGCCCGGCTCGAAGTGACGCCGGACCAGGCAATTGTCGTTGAGCCGATCGACCATGTGCAGCTCAAGGTCGTGGCGCACTTGACCGATGGGACCAGCCGGGATGTCACTTCGCTGGCCTGCTACGAGCCGACGAATCGTCTGGTCGAGGTCGATCACGATGGCCGAGTTTCGCGAATGCAATTGGGCGAGTCGACGGTAATCGTGCGGTTTTTGAATCAGCAGCTTGCCGTGCCCCTGGCGTTC
>JALORD010000057.1 GCA_025459145.1 Pirellulaceae bacterium
TGGCCATCGCCACACACCTCAAAACGTTCGAACTCGATCTGGAGAAGCGGACGGAGCGCTGCCGGATGGTGATGCACGTCCATACGCCCAAGCGTTCGTTCGACATCGTCGACGAGTTGGTCTTTCGAACGTACACGGCCCCCCAGATGCGCGAGCTTTTGGCCACAGCCCCGGACTTGGAACTCGCGGCGACGTACGACTTCAGCTACCAGATCGACGAACCGATCGAAATCGGTCCGGAAACGCAGGATATCGTCCTGGTGTTGCGGAAGCGGGCGCCGGCCAGGAAGCGTTCGCGCAGGACGACTGCCTAACCAAGCGGCGCGGGCGCTGTCATTCCCAACTCGGCGAGTAGTTCTCGCTCGCGCTGGGCCCGCTGCCGCAGGCGGGATCCCTTGAGCGGCCACATTTCGCCAAGCGCCATGCGGAACGCGCCAGATAGCGTCGGGCGATAGGCTCCGGCTCCCGTATCGAGCCGCATGATGCCTACTTTCGCGGCGGCCTCGAGTTCTTCGAGCATGGCGTCGGTCAGGTAGCGGATACCGTCGCCGCCGTACTGCTCATCGAGTTTAAGAACCTTCGCGCCGCTGCCGTGCTTGCGGCACAGCGTTTGATGAGCCTGGTAGAGCTGCACCGAATCGCGCACCGACGGCAGGTATGAATTGACGCACTGCGGCGGCGGCGGAAACGCATTGAGCGGCTCGGCGTTGTTGGTCTGCACAACGCGGCCGTCGCGATAGCGGGTGACAAACTCGCTATGAAACGTCGTTTGCGGCACCGGCCCCTTGGCATGCATGGCGACGACAATCCCGGCGTCCTGCTCGGGCCGATTCACCACCAGGATCAGCGCACAGATGACATTCTCGATCTGGCTCGGCAGGAACACGCCGGTGACGATTTCAAAGCCCTGCTGGGCCAGCGCCCAACTCGTTGAGTGAAAGTACTGATCCACGTCGGCCGGGAGCGGCGTGGCCCCCGGCCGAAATGGGACGAGTTTTGGCTGGGCGGACTGACGGTGCGAAAAGAAGATGAGCAGCGGCAGACCGACATAGCCTAGCCCTGCGAGAATCGCGAGGAGGCCCAATAAGCCGCCGACGATCCAAAACGCCGATTGAAGGAGGTCTTGAAATAGCTGCATGATGGACGGAGAAAATGCCAGAATCGAGCTTGACGCACGACGCCTGGATTGGCGAGGTTAGGCCGCGTCTTCGCAGGTCGAGGTGCGGTGTATCGCGGGATCAGGATAACAGCCCGGGAGGTCCTCTGCATACCATTCGGCGAGCGCTCGCCGCCAATCGTCAAGCGAGCGGACCTTCGTAAAGGCTTCACGAACGATCAAGTGCTGGGGGTGGAGAGCGGCGTACTTGATTCCGAACTTGCGCATCTGCGGCCCGACTCGGTCGTCGCCGTAGAGTTCCTGCGCCAATTGGAAATGTTCGAACATGGTATCGCGCTGCTCAAAGAGCGTTGGCGGCGGGGGGAGAGGCTCTCCGGCAGAAAGCGCCCGGCACTGTGCAAAGATCCACGGATTGCCGATCGCCCCGCGAGCCACGGTCACCCCGTTAATCCCCGTTTGGGCGATCATGTCGAGGCAGGCCTGGGGCGTGAAGAGGTCGCCGCTTCCTAAAATCGTCCGCGACGGGCCGACGTGCCGCTTCACTTCAGCCAAAAACTCCCAACGGCTGGGCCCGATGTAGCGCTGCATCACGGTGCGGCCATGCACGGTGATCGCCGCCACGCCCGCGTCGAACGCCCCATCGAGAATCGTGAAAAAGTTGTCGCGGCTCTCCTGGGTGTCATCCAGACCGCGCCGCATCTTGACGGTCACAGGAATCTGCGGCGGAACCGCCTCCCGCGTTCGGCGCACAATCTCCAGGGCTACTTCCGGCTGGCTCAGGTGATATCCTCCCCGGCACCGCCCCAGCACTTTCTTCACCGGACAGCCGAAGTTGATGTCGATCACGTCGTAACCTGCTTCGACCAGCTTGCGGGCTCCTGCGGCGAATTGCTGCGGCTCGGCCCCCATCAACTGCCCGCCGACGGGGCGCTCTTCATCGCTGATTCGCAGGAAATGCCGATTCTTGCGACGCTGGTCTTTCACCGTCACCAGGAACTGGTCGAGCATCACCTCGCAGAGGGCGTACGACGCCCCTCGTCGACGCGCCACCAGCCGCATCGGCCAATCGCTATAGCCCGAGAGGGCCGCTTGCACGATCGGAAAACCGACGTCGATGGGGCCCAGACGAAGGTGGGGAAGTGCCATGCGGGGAAAAGTGGGATTCCGGGAGTGATTGAAGCGGCGCGCCTAAAGGGTCATTATATCGCGGCCCGTCGAATCGCGGCTCGCCCCAACGGCAGATGGCACTGTCTGTTGGTGAGCCCACTGCGCTGGAATACATTGGGAATTCCTCTCTCCGGGAGACTATCGATGCACTCCGCTGTCACGCTTGTTCAAGCGGTCCGCACGCTCGCCCTGATGACGATCTGGCTGGTACCCGCGACTGTCACCGCTCTACTGCTACCAGCCGCTAGCCCAGGCGCCAATGCGCCGCGGCGCGCGACCGAAGTGGCGATTGTTGGCAACGCATTTCACATTAATGGCCAGCCGACGTATGCCGGCCGGACTTGGCGGGGCAAAAAAGTGGAGGGGCTGCTGCTTAACAGCCGGATGGTGCAGGGAATCTATGACGACCTGAATCCGGATACCAAGATCCGCTGGGCGTATCCCGATACGAAAAAGTGGGATGCCGACCGAAATACGCGCGAGTTTGTCGCGGCGATGGCGGAGTGGCGCAAGGCGGGGCTGCTCGGCTTCACGATCAATCTCCAAGGGGGAAGCCCGCAGGGATACTCCCGCGAGCAGCCCTGGCACAATTCGGCGATCACACCGGAAGGCGACTTGCGGCCCGAGTACATGGCTCGCCTGAAGCTGATTCTTGACCGGGCCGACGAACTCGGAATGGCCCCGATCCTGGGCATTTTTTACTTCGGCCAGGACGAGCGGCTGAAGGACGAAGCGGCGGTCATCCGAGCGGTCGATAACACGGTGGACTGGATCTTCGAGCAGGGATACCGCAACGTCCTGATCGATGTGAACAACGAATGCAATGTGCGCTACGACCACGCGATCCTGCAGCCTCAGCGGGTTCACGAATTGATTGAACGGGTCAAAGGACGAACTCGCGACGGCCGGCGACTGCTCGTCGGTACCAGTTACGGCGGCGGCAAAGTGCCGGAGCAGAATGTGGTCCGCACGTCGGATTTCATCCTCATTCACGGCAACGGCGTGAAGGATCCGCGGCGGATCGGCGAGATGGTGCGTCAGACTCGTGAAGTTCCCGGCTATCGGCCGATGCCGATAGTGTTCAACGAGGACGACCACTTCGATTTCGATAAGCCGGAGAATAACTTCACGGCGGCAATCGGCGAGTACGCCTCGTGGGGCTATTTCGATTTTCGAATGCAAGACGAGGGATTTGACGAGGGGTATCAGAGCGTCCCAGTGAACTGGGGCATCTCGAGCGAGCGGAAGAAGGGCTTCTTCGGCCTCGTTAAGGAGATCACGATGGGCGCAGAGCAGGAAAATCCAGTGGGAGAGTCGCAAAGCCGAGTTTTCCCCAGCAACACCTGGCGGACGCAGTCGCCCGCCCAACTCGGACTCGACGAGGCCAAGCTGGCCGCCCTCCGCGAGCTCGTGAAGGGAAATGGCATTGTCGTCCGGCAGGGGCAGATCGCGTTCACGTGGGGGGACGTTACGAAGAGCCAGGACATCGCTTCGGCGGCAAAGCCATTTATCAGCCTGCTGATGCTGAAAGCGGTCGAGGAAGGGAAGCTGGCAAGTGTTGACGATCGGCTTGTGGAGTTCGAACCACGACTGGCTCCGCTCAACGGCGGCAAGGACGCGGCCATCACTTGGCGGCAGCTGGCTCATCAGACGTCGGGCTATGGACTGACCGAGCGGCCAGGCGAATCGTACGCCTACAACGACTTCGCTTTGGCGCTGTATTATCTGACGCTCACCGAGAAGGTCTTTCGTGAGCCGGGAACCGACGTGTTTCGTGCACGCGTGGCTGGGCCGCTCGATTTCGAGGACGACTTCGCGTTTCGCAATCAGGACGCCGATCGTCCGGGACGGCTTAGCATTTCCGTGCGCGATCTGGCGCGTCTGGGGCTCCTCTTTCTATGTCGCGGCCGCTGGCGCGAGGAGCAAATTCTGCGGCCGGACCTGGTTGACCTGATGCTGGCTCAGCCGCTGCCGGCCGACTTTCCGCTCTCGGCGGGGAAAGACGCCGACATGATCCCCGGCCAAAAAAGTTTAGGCGGAGGGAAGACCATCACAACCTGCGGCCCTGGCTTTTATGCATTCAACTGGTGGCTGAACAAGGCGGACCGGGAAGGACGCCGGCTGTACGCCGCGCTGCCGGAAGATGCGTATCTGGCGTGCGGCCATGGCGGCAGCAAGATGCTGTGGATCGTCCCGAGTCTCGATCTGGTCTGTGCCTGGCGGACCGAGGGAATCGACGACCACGACACGAGTCCGGGGAGTGAAACAACCGTTTGCGCTCGGGCCGCACGCCTGCTCGCCGCATCGGTTCAAAAATAGCCGCCCCATGTTCAGTCGCTGCTGTGCGCTCTGCCGACTTGCCTCACGATGAAATCCCTGCGATGGCCCGCATCCTCATCACCTCCGGCCCGACCCGGCAGTACCTCGACCCGGTGCGCTACCTGACGAACGGTTCCAGCGGCCGCATGGGGCGAGCCCTGGTCGCCGCGGCGGCGGAACTCGGCCACGAGCCGATCGTCGTCACGGGGCCCGTCGCGCTCGACTATCCGGGGGCTGCGGCCGTCCACTGGATCGTCTCGACCGAAGAACTGTTGGACGTTTGCGAGCGGCTCTTTCCGACCTGCGACGGCGTGATCGGCGCCGCGGCTCCCTGCGACTATCGCCCCCAAAAAATCGCGGAGCAAAAGCTGCACAAAACGGGCGGGCCGCTGCTCCTCGAACTCGTTGAGACACCCGATGTCATGGCTACGCTCGGCGCGAGGAAACAGCCGCATCAGTGGCTTGTCGGCTTCGCCCTGGAAACCGACGACCAGCGATTTCGAGCTCTGACCAAGCTCGAAAAGAAAAGCTGCGACCTGATCGTGCTCAACGGACCGGCCGCAATGGACGCACTCGATAATCAGGTCGAAGTGCTCGACAAAAGCGGTAGCGTCGTGGCGGCAGTCGGCGGCAGCAAGGAAGCGGTCGCCCGGGTGATCCTCAGGACGATCGACGAGCGGCTCGTCGGGGGTTAATCGACTTCGGTTGACAGTGATTGTCAGACATGCGGGAACTTCGGGTTCCAGGCGACTTCCCAGAGGAATCCGTCGGGATCGGCGAAGTAGCCGGTGTAGCCGCCCCAGTCGGCGACGCGTCCAAGGCGCACGATCTTGCCGCCGTGGGCCGCGACATGTGCGAGGAGGGCGTCCACTTCTTCGCGCGTCCGCACATTGTGGGCCAGCGTGAATCCGCGAAATCCCGAACCCGCCGCGGGGACTCCGGCGTCCTCGGCTAACAAGTCCCAGGGATAGAGGGCGAGCCACGTCGTTCCCATTTCAAAGAAGCTGACCGACGGCGGCGTTGGCAGTTGCGGTAGTCGCAGGACATCGCGATAGAAAGCAGTCGCTCGGCCCAGGTCGCTCACTCCGAGCGTGACAAAACTGATTCGCGGCTGCATCGTCATGGGTGGCACTACCATCGACTCGCTCTTTGTTTTTGCCAAAGCACCCAGTTTAGCCGGTCAAGCTTCGGCGCGGCCTCCGGCGGACGTTGCTAGCAAATCGCCGCCAGTTCGGCGGTCGCTTGCTCTGGGGCAATCGGGCCGATCGCCGTAGAATACCGGGCTGACTGTCGTTCTGGAAAGGATTCCGCGCCATGGCGAAGAGCAAACGGGTCAAATTCGAGGTCGATCTGCCGGACGATGCCGTTCAGGACCGGGAGGATGCGAAGCCCGCGCCGCGCCGCATGTCACGGATCGGCTGGCTCGGTTCGCGGCTCTTGGTCGTCCTCGTCCTGTTTGCGATCTTGGCGCTCTTCGCACCGATGATTATTGCGGGAAGCGGAATGTGGAAGTCGCTCCTTGCCTGGGGTGCGCCCGATCTGGCCGGTAGGATCGAGATCGCTCGCCTGTCGCTCGCTTGGTGGTCGCCGATTGAGATCCAGCAGCTCACGATCCGGGACGAGCTGGGGAAGCTCGCCGAGATACCTCGCCTTCGCAGTCACAAATCGCTACTAGCTCTGGCAACGGGCTATCCGAACCTGGGCACGTTTGAGATCGAGGCTCCTCGCCTGCGGGTTGAATTGCGCGCCGATGGGAGCAATGTCGAAGACTTGCTCGCCGCGCTGGCGTCGCCCGACGATGGCCAGGAAGCAGCGGACGCCCCGATTGGCATTGGTCTGGTCGTCACCGGCGGCTCGATCGAGCTCGACGACCGGATTGCCGGCCGCACATGGCTCCTGGATCAAGTGAATGCCGAACTGGCGTGGCCCGCAGCCGCCGACCAGCTCAAGACCGGCAAGCTCGCCGCAGTCGCCATGGCCTTCGGCGCTGCCTCCGCACAGGGCGATCGCGCGACCGTACCGGCTGGCGAGTTGTCGGCGGCCCTTTCGTGGCAGCCGGGGGAAAGTGCGGCGGGACTGGGAGCCGGCGATGTGGAAATCAAACTCGCGGGGCTGGCGACGGAACTGGCCGAAGGGGCGCTTCGCCGGTTTGTGGCTGACTTGCGCCCTACGGGCCGGCTGACGCTTGATGCACACGCCGCCTGGACCGAGGACGGAGCTTCGCAGCAGCTGGTTGTTCGGCAATTGGCGGCTCCCGAGCTGACACTCGCCGCCCCGGCGCTACTCGGCACCGATCGCGTCGCGGCCTCGATTACCACGGGACAGGCCGATATTCTTTTGGCGGCCGACCAGATCGAAATCAAACAGCTCGCGCTGGCGACAAACCTGGGAACACTTGAAGGAAAAGGGGCCGCACCGCTCGCGGCGCTTTCATCCGCGAGCACGTCGCTGACGAGTGCCGCCAATAGCGCCGAGATTGAAGTCACCGGACGCATCGATCTGGTGGAACTCGCCCGGCAGATGCCTACCACGCTGCGGATCAAGGAAAATACCCAGCTCACCCGCGGCGCCGTGCAGGTCACCCTCGCCAGCCATCAGGACGCCCGTGGACGGAAGTGGCAGGGCGCCATCCGCACCGACCGGATCGAAGCTGCCGCACCAGGCGGACAGGTTGTGCTCGAGCAGCCCCTGACCGCCGATTTCGCCCTGCGACTGACCGATCGTGGGCCGGCGCTCGAACAGTTCACCGGCCAGGCGAGCTTCCTCGATCTCCGCGGCGGGGGCACACTCGAACAGGGAACACTGACCGCCGATGTGAATCTCGATCGGCTGGTGGCCGAACTGTCGCCGCTGGTCGACTGGCGCGATATTGAGTTGGGCGGGACCCTCGGTGCGCAGCTCCGTTGGAATCGCGGGGAACAAGACGAATGGACCGCCGTCGGCGACGCCCGGCTGCAAAACTTTGTCGCCGCGGCGGCGGGAATGACGCCCTGGCGCGAAACCAACCTGACGATGGGAATCGATCTGACCGGCGTGTTAGCGGGGGCGTCGCTGGCCGAATTGCGGCGGGGATCGTTTGCGATCAATGCGGGTGACGATCGACTGTCGATCGAACTAGCCGAACCGGTCGCGCCAGTCTCGGCAGCATCGGTGTGGCCCTTGCGGTACTCGATGGCAGGACAGCTGGCGACGTGGATGCCCCGCGCCCAGCCTTTCGTTTCGCTGGCGGGCTGGCAGTTCGCCGGCACGCTCGATGCGAAGGGAACCGGGCGGTTTTCGCCGGAGCGCGTCGTCCTCGACAAAACGACAATCGAAGTGCTCGACCTGCAAGTCGCCGGACCGGGACTCTGGGTTCGCGAACCGATCGCACGCATCACGACGGCCGGCAGTTGGAATCAAGAAGCGTGGACGCTCACACTCCCCTCGACGACCGTCGAAAGCACTTCGCTCGCCGTGCGGGCCGATGACCTGCGCCTCGTTGCGAGCGACAAACCCACGGTGGTCGGCGTGCTCGATTTCCGCGGCGATCCGGCCAAGCTGTCGCAGTGGATCGGCTCGATCGATGCGCCCCGCACCTGGCAACTGGCCGGCGAACTAACCGGGCGTGTGGAGATCGCCGACCGCGGCCAAGGGCAGGAAGCGACGCTGCAGGCCGACGTCGATAACTTTCAGTTTCTGACGGTGAAGTCCGAGCAGCCGGCGGCCGGGCCGCGGACGTCGCTGGCCGCCAGTACGTCGGCACCGCAGCTGGTTCCCGCCTGGGCCGAGAAGAAAGTCTCGCTACGCGGACAAGCGAGCTACGATGCCGCAGCCGCAGCGGTGCAATTGGCTCGCGGCAGTGTGTCGACCGATTGGGCCGAAGTGGTCGCCGCGGGGAAAATCGAGGATCTGTTTGCCCGCTGTGTGGTCGATTTGACCGGCGAGCTGGCCTATGACCTGTCGCTGGTTGAACGGAAAATAAAGACCGAGCTGTTCCCCGCCGGCAATCCGCTGGCAGGCGGCGCACCGATGGGCCCAGCCGCGACGCGGAGCATCGATACGCTCGTCCTCCGCGGCCAAGAGCGGCGGCCGATGAAGCTGCGCGGACCGCTGCTCGGGGGCACCGTGGCGTCGACCGATCCGGCGGCTCCTGTGCCGCTGGTGCCTCCGGACCTTGAAGGAGAAGCCAGCCTGGGTTGGCAAGGGGCGCAGTTCGTGGGACTCATCGCCGGTCCAGCCGAGTTTCCCGCCCGACTGAGCCGGGGAATCGTGGAGATCGGACCGCTCGACATTCCAGTAAATGAAGGCCGGTTGACGACCGCGCCGCGAATCCTGCTCAATGAACCGGTGCCGCAGGCGACCGTCGGAGCGGGACCGCTGATTCAGAACGTGCGGATCACACCCGAGATGTGCAATCAGTGGATTAAGTACGTCGCGCCCCTCCTGGCCGACGCAACATCGGCCGAAGGCAACTTCTCGCTCAGTTTGGCCGGCGCGCAGGTGCCGCTCTTCGATCCGCTGGCCAGCAGCGTCGAAGGGACGCTGGCAATTCATGGAGCCCAGGTCGGTCCGGGCCCCCTCGCCAAGCAGTATCTGGAAATGGGGCGGCAGCTCAAAGCGATTGTCGATCCCGCGTCGGCCAGCGGCGACAACTACGGCCGCTGGCTTCTGCTGCCTGAACACAACGTGGCATTCGCGGTACGCGATGGTCTAGTGTCTCACGACGGCCTGACCGTCACCGCGCAGAACTTTGCCCTCACCACCAAGGGGCACGTGCGGATCACGGATCAGGCGATCGATCTGGATGCCAATATTCCGATTCAGGACGCCTGGCTCAAGAAGGATTCGAGTGGGCTTTTGGCCTCGCTCCGCGGCCAGGCCGTTCCGCTCAAAGTGGTGGGAACGCTGTCGCAGCCCCGATTCGATGGCCGCCCGCTGCAGAATCTGACGCAGCAACTGGCCGGTTCCGCCTTTCAAGGACTGGTCGACAAAAACGCCACCAAGCTACAAGGAGCGATCGGCAAGGAGACCGAGAAGCTGCAGGGTGCACTCGATAAAGAGGCAGGCAAACTGCTCGAAGGGCTATTCGGGCCGAAGCCTAAACCGAAGCCGAAGACGACGGCTCCCGTTCCCTAGCGCTAACGGGCGCGCCTCCGCAAGTGGCGCGGCAACTCTTCAACTGCCAAAACGTCCGCAGCATCCGCGCCGGCGGACTGGTTCATCGCGCGGACAATCGGCTCACCCGCGATAGCAGGCGATTGCCAACTTTGGCCGCCGCCGAGCAAATCGGACCGCAGGCGAGCGGACGGCGCCTCGTGACTGAGGGATACCCGATGCCGCGCGGTCGGCCGATCGAGCGAGTTCCTGTGCTCGGTTGGGTTCAGCGCACTGGCCGGGAACCAGAGTGGAGCACCGCTGGCGACCGCAGCCGAGGTCGCTTCTACGTCGCTGACTGCCATGCATCCGCCACAGCAGCAGGGGAGGTCGGTTCCCGGGATTTCGAGCAGATGGAGTGGTTGCTCGGCGTAGTACTGGGCGGCGTTTTGCGGAGTGGCCGCCGTTAGAGCCCAGAGCAATTCTCCTTCGCCCGCGCCGGATTCCTCTTCACCGGCCAGACCGCCGCCCGTAGGTTCCCCTTCGCCTCCTCCGCCGCCACCATTCATCTGCTGGGTGATATGGTTCACGACCGCCAGCAGGTCGAGAATATTGCAGACGCCGTCGTTGTTGACGTCGACGTAGCCTGTTGCCTGCGGGTCGCCCGTAGGAGGCAACGCCGATGTTCCCTGGTTCCGGACCAGCCAGTTCACCACGGCCAGCAGATCGAGCAGGTTGACCACTCCAGTCGGATCATTGTCTACGTTGGCCGGCAGGGCCAGGTTGTGCCAAATGTTGCCTTGTCCGCCGATGCCGAAGTTCAAGTTGCCGGCCACTTCGCCGGCCGAAACGGAAATCGTGTACGTGCCGGCGGCCGGTGTGGTGACGTGCAGTGACGGAGGCGGATTGACGGTGAGAATGTACGTGCCCGATTCCAGATGCGGCAGGGCCCAAGCGCCCAAGGCATTGGTCGTGGCCGAGGCTCCCGGGCCCCACGTCAGCGTATCGAGGAGCACTTCGGTTCCCAGATGCGCCCGGGCGATGACGTAGGCGATTTGTGCGCCGGTCGTCGAGACCGTCATCATCTCCTGCTGGCCGCTGGCGAGCGTTTTCGTCGTGTACCGGGCAACAAGATTACCCGCCGCATCGTACGCTTCCAGGCGGCCGACGCTGGGCGAGCCGGTCGACAGGGCGCGCAAACTGACGGTCGTCGTCGGTGAGCTGAAATCGACCCGCATCCGCCGCGTGCTGCTGGTCCAGGTTTCTGCCGGATTGCCGCCAGCCAGCAGGCTGTGGCCAAAAAAGACTTTGCCCGCCGCGGCAAAGCGCGCGCTGTTGCGCGCCGTGACGGCGCTATTAGCCGCGTCGCCGCCGATGGCCGTAATGATCGCCTCAGGGTGAACCGAGGTGACCGACTGCCCGTGGGCATAGTGATTCGGTTCCACTATCCGCGTTAGATCGACCGGCGCGCCGAATTCGTCGACAATTTCGACGGCCCAATCGACCAGCGGCGCTTCGCCTGGGTCCCAGGTGCCGCTATTGTTCGTGTCGTAGTACACGTACCCGCTCGCGCCCGGCTGCTCCGTCTGCGCGGGTTGCGACGTTGTGCCAATGAACTCGGGCGACATGACCGTCGTGCGGGTATCGACCGTGCGGATGCGAATCGTATGCTCGCCCGGCTCTAGTGGAATCTCCAGATCGAGCGCCGTCTGGTAGGTCCGATCGGGAAAGGTCTGAACCGTGTTCCACGCACCGCCATCGATCGAGACCTGCACCTCGCGAATCCGGTTGATCGTGATGTCGTTCTGCAGGCCGCTCGGATTCAGATTGGGGAGCGTCTGAACGCCGGAGTTGCCCGTAAAGCGGTAGACCTCGTTCTCGGCGTCGTAATAGCCCGAGCCGGTCAGCGAGAACGGCACATCGAGGACGTCGAAAATGCCGTCGCCGTCGGTATCCTTCCAGCCGATCATTTCGAACGACGGCGTCGACGAAGTGTAGCTGGCGTACGCCGCCTGCAGGAGCGTCCCCGAGGCCATAATGCTGGCCTCTTGCACGAATCCCGGTTCGGGATTGTTCGCGGCGTTCGAGTTCTGCGTGTTGTAATACCCGCGCTGCGTCAGGTAATTGCCCGCGCCGGAATACTCATCGAGGGCCCAGAACATGTGCCCCGCTTCGTGGGCAAACGTGCTGGCCGGCCGGCTGGCGGGGACCACCATGAACCGGCCGCCGGCAAACGAAAAGGCTTGCGAGAACGAACCGGTGTGGTGGAAGAAGTTATCGGGGTCGGCCTCGTTATTCACGACAAAGATCGTAAACGCCCAGTCGGCGTTGGTCTGCTGCCGCTGGAAATTGTTGAACGCCCGGATGTCGGCCGAGAAATTCCCCGTCTGGTTGAAGCCCGTGACGTTCAGGAAGTCGTACATCCAGAGCGAAAAATCGTTCGACTTGCGGGCGATCGGCTCGTAGCCCGTCTGGACCGGCGAATCGGCGTACGTCCAGTCGATCGAGAAGTTCAAGAGATCCTGGCCGGCATGTCCCAAAGTTTCCAGCGCCGTTTCCCACCAGGCGAGCCCTTCCTCCACATTCGCCTTCACGGCGTTGATGGCCGAAACGCTCCAGTTCTCCGGCGTGTAGTTGATTGTCGATTCGCCCGGGTAGTTGATCGAGCCGCTGTCGATCGCACCGTTTGATTCGAGCAGAACCACTGTGACCCGCACGTCGCCGAGCAGATACTCGCCCGTATCGTCGGGCATCGCGCCGAACGGGAGCGCCGTCAAAAGATGCCGCTCTTCGAGCGGCTCCAGAGCCAGCGCCCTCCGCGGCCGGGCAGAAGGGCCGACAATTCGAGCCGGAATTGCTGCAGGCGCGGGGCGAGAGCCGGCCGATCTGAGGGCAGCGCGGAGTTGATGGGCGAAATACGAGCTCATGCGTGGGTGTTGTCGAAAATGCCTCGGCTGGTGGTGGCCCTTTGCCCGTTCCGGAAGGCAAAAGCTCGCTAGGTGCGATCCGGCCCCCCGCGAATTTGCAGCCGGACGCCCCTTCATCGTAATTTCTGACAGCAATGCCAGCAACGATTTGGTCAACCTCGCTCCAGGTGTTGGCGAGGCTGTTACAAATGGCGCAAGTCCTTTTCAGGCATAGATTTACGAAGGCGACCGACCATCCCAGCGCGGCCCCCACGAATCAATCGCGCCAAACCGTGCATTCGGAGAAGTGCCGGAGCTCGCAGGCCCGACTTCACAGCGCACCGATCGACCGATCGATTTCTTCCAGGAGCGGCGCCCGCAGGCTGCCGTCTTTGATTCCTCCGGCGATGTCCTGGGCCTCTTGCAGGACGCTGCGAGCCGCGTCTTTCTGGTTCGCCGATTTAAGCACTTGGGCGATCCGCACCAGGGCGTAACCGCGGCTTTCCGAATCGGCGATGTTCGCGGCCAGCTGGCGAGCTTCGCCGATGGCGGCCTCTGCCTCGGTCGGCAGTTTACCGCGGAACAAGGCTGCTGCCAGTTCCGCCTGGCAATCGACCTGCTCGCGGGGCTGTTCCCGACTCGCGGCAAAATCGCGGGCCTCGGCAACGAGCCGATCCCGCTGATCGGTCAGTTCGGCGGCATGATAAGCGACCGCGATTTTTCCTAGGAGACGGGCGCGCGCCGGAGGCAGCTCGACCTGGGACGCCGCAGCTTCCGCATTTTGCAGATGGTAAGCTGCGAGCTCCGGATTTTTGAGGTTCAGGCTGATCGTCATCGCCAACTCGGCCAACACGTTGGCCCGGTCCTCGGGATCGTCGATCTTTTCGCTAGCCGATGTGGCCGCATCGAGCAGCCCTTTCGTCGCTGAGGGGCTTTGGTCGAGCTGGGCGAAACCGCTGGCGAGTGCAATTAAGGCGATGGCCTGATCGGCCGGATCGGCAATCGACTTGGCGGCATTCTCAGCCGCCCCGAGCGACGTTGTCATGCCCACTTGGTCGGCGGCCTGCTGCTGCTTCTGCGCTACCGCGACGAGCTTCTTCACTCGCTGCGAAGCGTTGGAGATCTTGAGCGCGTCCTGATACTGCTCGGTGAGCGGTTTGGCGGCGGGCTGGACCCCTCCGCATCCCAGCAGCGGTGCGACGCACAGGGCCACAATCAGGAGCCAGCTCCCCGCACCACGTCTTGCCATCGACCGATTCTCCAGGAAGTGCTGATGGGCCCGTGCCTTCTCCACTCTCGGAGCGAGCGGACCACCGCGGACTAGAACACCATCTGCGATTTCATCAGCCGCTCTGCGGCGGCGGCCATCAGGGCGTCTTCGCTCGGCTCGTCAGCTGCTTCGTAGGTCACGCTGAACCGCAGGTACGGCCCGGCATCGTCCCACGGGACGGTCACGATCGAGTGCTGCGTGATCAGGTATTGGCTGGCCGCTTCGGCATTCTCGAACACTGTACCGTCGGCCAGACCCCGCGGTGCACGCGTGTAGAGGAAATACGTTCCGCCCGGCATCTGGCACGAAAAGCCGCAGGCGTTGAGCATGTTGACGAGCTTTTCGAGCCGCCGCTGGTACTTGGTCCGCGTGCGGACGGGAATCGACTCGTCGTCAAGGGCAAAGGCAGCCGCGTTCTGGATCGCGCCGAACTGGCCGCTGTCGCTGTTATCCTTCACGTCGGCAAAGGCCCGGACGATCGTTGCGTGGCCGCAAACCCAGCCGATCCGCCAGCCGATCATGTCGAACCCCTTGCTGAGCGAGTGGACCTCGACACCGACATCCATCGCCCCCGGCACGGCCAGGAAGCTGCTCGGCGGCTGGTCGTAGCTGAGAATGCTATGGGCCGCGTCCTGGACGACGACAAATTCGTGCTGTTTGGCGAGGGCGACGACCTGCTCATAAAATTCCCGCGTCGCCGTCTTGCCCGTGGGGCTGTTGGGATAGTTGATCACCAGCAGCTTGGTCTTGTCCCAGATATCCGCGGGAACGGCCGAGAAATCGGGAAAGAAATTGTTCTCGGCGTGCAGCGGGAGGCGAAAGACGCTCCCGCCGTAGTACCGCGTGTGCGTGCCGGCGACTGGATAGCCCGGCACGGTCATCAGCGTCACATCGCCCGGATTGATAAAACACGCCGGCAGCATCGCCAGGGCCGGCTTGCTGCCGATGGCGTGGTTCACCTGCGTCACGGGATCGAGCTGAACACCGAATGTCCGCTGCATGAATCGGGCGACCGCTTCTTTGAAGAACGAGTTGCCGTTGTCCATGTAGCCGCGGTTTTCCGGGCGATTGACCTCTGCGGCCAGCTTCTCGCGGACCGACTCCGGGGCCATCGCGTCATTCTCGCCGATGCCGAAATCGACGAGCGAGCGATCGGGAAAATCGGCCAGGGCCTTCCGCTTGGCCCGCTTGATTTTCTCGAACTTATAGATGTCGGTTCCCTTGCCGTAGCCGGCGCCGCCGATTCGCTCGGCGAACAAGGTCTGAAAGTACGGGTCGCTCATGAAGTCCAGGCGGAAAAGGAAGGCAAAAACTCGCTCGGGCCAGCTTATCGGACCCTCCGGGAATCGACAACGGGCGGCCAGGGCTGGCGACACGCGCGATTCCGCGAATTTCGCGCAGCCCGCAGGCCGCCGCGCGCGTATGCTTCATTGGAGGGAGAAGCCGCGCGTCGAACGCCGCACCTCCCGCTTATATCGTCTGACCTCCGTCTCCCGCGATTGAGGACTAAGCATGGCACGCCTCGAAGCCGACGTGGCTGCACTGAATCACAACTCGCCGATTCCCGAGAGAGGCCTGTCGATCGGCCAGTATTTAATTCGCCGACTGCAGGACTACGGCATTGCCGATGTGTTCGGCATCCCGGGGGACTACATCCTCAGCCTCTACGGCATGCTCGAGAAAAGTCCGCTGAACGTCGTGGGCTGCACGCGGGAGGACTGCGCCGGGTTCGCCGCCGATGCGTATGCCCGCGTTCACGGGATGGGTTGTGTCGCAGTGACCTACTGCGTCGGCGGGCTGTCGGTCTGCAACTCGATCGCGGGGGCGTATGCCGAGAAGTCGCCGGTGGTGGTGATCTCGGGAGCGCCCGGCCTGGGCGAGCGGATCAACAATCCGCTGCTGCATCACAAGGTGCGAGATTTTCATACGCAGTACGACGTCTTCGAGAAGCTGTGCATCGCGGGGACGGAACTGGTCGATCCGGTCACCGCATTTCGCGAGATCGATCGCGTGCTCGACGCGGCGGCCCGGTTCAAGCGGCCGGTGTATATCGAAGTGCCCCGCGACATGGTCGACGTGGTGCCGCACATCGCGCACACGTTCCATCCGTCGCAGGCCGAGGCCGATCCGCAGGTGCTCGCCGAGGCGGTCGAGGAGGCGGCGGGACTATTGGCCAAAGCGAAGCGGCCGATCATCATCGCCGGCGTCGAGATCCACCGCTTCGGCCTGCAGGACAAGGTGATCGCCCTGGCCGAGAAGCACGGCCTGCCGATGGCGGCGACGATCCTGGGGAAGAGCGTGGTTCCCGAGAAGCACCCGCTTTATATCGGCCTGTACGAAGGGGCGATGGGGCGGGCCGAGGTGACGAGCTTCGTCGAAGAGAGCGATTGCGTGCTCTTGCTCGGCACGTTCATGACCGATCTGAATCTGGGAATCTTCACAGCCCAGCTCGACCCCGCCCGGTGCGTCTATGTCACTAGCGAGCAACTGCGCATCCGGCATCATCACTATCACCACGTGCCGCTCGGCGATTTTCTCACGCAGCTGGCCGCTCAGCCGATCGACGTCGCCCGCCGCGAGATTCCCGCGGCACTGCATCCCAAGCGGGCCGAGTACACGCTGCAGGCCGACGAGCCCCTGACCATTCGCCGGCTGATCGCCCGCGTCGATCAGCAGATCGAGCAGGACACGATCGTGATCGCCGATATCGGCGATTCGCTATTCTCGGCCAGCGAGCTG
>JALORD010000409.1 GCA_025459145.1 Pirellulaceae bacterium
GGCGAAGCGCTTTCGGCGAGCGGCCTTTCGGCCGTCGACATCAAGACGGCCAGTGGAGTGACATCCCGCTTGCGGCGCGATCGGACCATTTGCTCGTAAACCGATTTGGACAGGGGAATCGACAACCCCTCGTCGGGCCGGACTCCCCAGTCGTCGGTGTCCTTGGCGTTTTTGCGCTTATGGATGTCTTTGCCGCTCGGACGCCAGTAGGTTGCGATCGTCAGCCGGATCGCGCTTTTGCCCCCCTCGAGATCGACGATATTCTGCACGGTCCCCTTGCCCCATGACCGCTCACCGATGACGACCGCACGGTGGTGGTCCTGGAGGCAGGCAGCGACGATTTCGGCGGCGCTGGCCGAGTAGCGATCGACCAGCACCACAAGCGGAATCGCGGAGTCGAGTTGCGTGCCAGCTTTCGCTTCGAAGACGCTTTTTTCCACGCCTCCCCTACCACGAGTGCTGACGATCGTGCCACTGTCGATCAGCATGTCGCAGACCTCGACCGCCGATTGGAGCAGCCCTCCTTCGTTGCCGCGAAGGTCGAGAATCAAGGCTTCGGCGGGAGGTGATTGCCGACGGAGGCTCTCGAGTGCCTGGCGAAAATCGTCGGCCGTCCGTTCGCCGAACGAATCGATGCGGATCAGCCCAATCCGCGGTTCGTCGAGCAGGTGGAAGATCCAGGTGCCGTCCGGACGGCGGGCGTCCCCCAACACTGACTCGATGGCTATCTGGGCCCGTGGCACCTCGACGGTCACTTCGCCCGTTTCTCCCGGGTGACGGAGCGTGAGTTTGACTTTGCTGCCGGCGGGCCCTTTGATTCGGCTGATGGCGTCGCGGAGCGGCAGATCGGCGGTTGCTTCGCCGTTGATGGCCGTGATGAAATCGCCGGGGAGCAACCCCGCCTCGGCCGCTGGCGAGCCTGGCAGCGGAACCAGCACTTTGAGCTGATTCGACTCTTCGTCCAGTTCGATCATGACGCCAATGCCGGGAAACTCCCCTTCCAACTGCTCTTTAAACTGTGCATATTCCTGGGGCGATGTGTATCCCGAATACGGATCGAGCTGATCCATCATCCCGTTGAGGGCCCCTTCGAAAAGCACTCGGGGTTCCACCTCATCGACGTAATCGCGCGTGACAAAGTTCATCGCCTGGGCGAACGTATCGCTGTAGCGATTGCGGGCCGCCCGGCCGTAGCAGAAGGCGGCGATCAGGGCCGCGAAGACGATCACATAGAGATTGCGGCGTGGCATGTCGCGGCGAAGCAGCTTGGGGCGGGCGCGCGCCAAGCAACAAGTCCTGACGCACCTTCTATCGTCCGTCCGCAGGCAGGGACTGTCAACGCGGCGGGGGCACCACGCTACTCGGCTCCCAGATCGTTCACAAAGCTGCTCGACGGATGTACGCGTTCGTACTCCACACCGAGTTGATCGGACACAATGCGCCGCACGCGGAGGGCGATTTCGGGATTCGTTCCCGCTCCGCACTGCTGAACGAACTCTTCGTCGGACATGGGCGGAAAACGCTCTTTGAATAGGCGGTTCCGCCGAGCCCACAGACACTCGCAAGCGATCGCGACGAGCACCATCACGACGAGTGCTGCGATAGAGGCGATCGGTTGCATTCGCTGATGCTTCCTTGATCGTGTCAGGTCGTTGCTTGCCTACTTCTTCTCTACCTTGATCAAGTCAAAATCTTCGATTTGCCGGGCCACATAAAGGTGGTCGAAGAGCGCGGCGTTGCCGTCAACCGACGAGAACGCGAGGCCCGAGAGCGTGAACTCGCCGAAGTCGGCAAACAGGTCCCGCGTGACCAGCTCGAACTTACCGGGCAATTTGTCGCTGATCACGAGCGACGCCCCGTAGCACTCGCCGCCGGGGCCGGCGTGGTAGCGGAACTTGGCTCCCTCGCGCCCTTGGCCGCCGGGACCCCACGCGCCGTCATGGTTAAGCTGCAGGCAGATCGAGTTGCCGCCGGCCTTCTTCCAGGCAAAGCGGATGTAGCGGTACTCGCCCGGGCCGGGATTCTCGCGAATCTTGACTCCCAGCATCGGCAGCGCGGGATTGAGCCGCTGGTCGGGTGTCACACGCAGGCAGTATTTACCGCTGTACTTGTCGCGCTGTTCGGGGATCGCTCGGCCGCTCCCTTCGGTCAAGAGGCCGATGAACGACTCGTCGTCCTCGAAGATTGTAAGCGGCGGCTCGGCCTGCGGCTTGTCGCCGGGAACGACCTCGATCGCCAGCGGAATCGCGTTGCTCCGCACGCTGCGGGTCGAGACCGGGGCGCTCAGGGCGACGAGCTTTGCTCCCTTCAGCGGTCCCGCTTTTGAGCCGAACGCAAACGTGAGCGGCAATTCGAATTCGCTCTGGCCGGCGGGGATGATCGCTTGCGGGGCCGAGAAGCCTTTGGGCAAACCTTCGAGCGTCACGGCCACCGGCTGATCGAAGCCTGCGGCCCTGACGATCTGGCCGCGAAGCGAATCGGTATCACCCGCGCCGGCCTTGCCGGTCGCCTGGGTTTCGCCCTTGAGCTGCAGCTCGATCGGGGCAGCGGTTGCAAGGCGGCGGACCGGTGCGGCCAGCGATGCGACCGTCGTTTTGCCGTCGGCCGCCAGCAAGTCGGCCACGAGGACCAAGTCCCAGGGCTGCTGCGGCAGATCGGCCGGCACGAGAACCTGCACCGTCGGATCAACCGCATCGGCGGCGAATGTCGGCTCGCCCTCGAGCCGCAAGGCCCGTTCGACGTCGTCGACTTCCTTGTCCTGGTTGTTCTCCTTAATGGTCTTCCGCGGCATCGGCTGCGACGTGAGCAGGCGAATGCGGATGCTGCCGGAGGTCCCCTCGGTGCGGGTGAGTACGAGGTGCGCGGCGAGCTTGCTTCCGAGGAGCAGCTTGTCGTCCTCGGCCCCGTTCCAGACGATGCCGATCGGCGCTCGCTCTGTGACGGCTAGTCCCCACAGCGTTCGCCACGCGGGACGATACTTCGAGCCCGCGACCTCGCCAAACGTCGCCACGCGGGCCAGCGGCTGTGGCGACTCGAGCGCCGTGCCGATCATTCGGACGATCGCGGCCTGTGGCGGCTGTTCGGCGGCCGACAGCGTGAGGAGGCCGATCGTCGCCCCCGCGGGAATCACATTGCCGGCGAGCGTCACACCGCTGGGGAGTCCTTCGATCGACAGCTCGATCGGCCCGGCGTAACCGCGGCGGGCGATCTGCACGGGAACGACCTGCGTGCCGCCGGCGGGCAGATTGAGCTCGCCGGCCGGCAGAGCGATGTCGAAGTCGGGAAGCGTCCGGTCGACCGCCTCGATGCGATAGACGTAGTTCGCGCCGCCGCCACCGATCCGGTCCTTGATCACGAGGTGCACTTGGGCGACTCCTTCGGGGGCGTCGAATTCGATCGCCGGATCGCTGCTCCCGGTCGAATCGTCGCCATAAGCGAGCTGGGCACCATCCGGCCTGCGGATCGAAAGCTCCGCATCCAGCGGCGAACCGACCCTGCGGGCGGTAACGGCGATGCGCAGCTTTTGCCCGGGCGTGACCGGCAATACGTACGTGTCTTCCTGTCCGGGAGCGGAGAGGACGCCGCTGATGCCAATCGGCGCCGCAGGAAGCTCCTGGGGCGCGGTGGTGGGGGAGCCTGCGGCTGTCGCGGCTTCCACCTGTTCAGGATGGGGGCTGATGGCGAGGCGCGGGGCGGCACCCGTCAAGTTGTCGGCTGCTGGGAACGCGGCGTGCGTTTCACTAGGAACTTTCGCCGACGTCGCATCGTGTTCGGCCACAGTGGCCAGCGTGCTGCCCGGGAAAGTGAGCGATTGTTTGCTACCCGCGGCCACCGCCAGAGGCAGGGCAAAATCGGCTGTGGCCAGATCGCCGATCTTCAGGCGAAAGTAGCTTGGGCCGGCAGGACTGTAGAGCTGGTCGTGTAACTCAATTGTGTAATCAGTATCGGCGGGAAGCGTGGTCTCGCAGCGGGCGTCGCCGCCGAACTGGGCGTGCGGTGCGCTCCAGGCGATCTGTTTGCCGCGTGAATCGTACAGGCGGATGACCGGCTTGAGTCCGCCGCCGAGCCGCTGGGCTTCGACATCGAGGACCAGCCGCTGGCCGGCCTTTCCAGCGAACTTGGTTTTCAGGATTTGGCCGCTGCCAACGGTTCCATGCAGAGCGACGGGAAACTCGTCGATTTGTTCGGCAAATGTGAGCTGCGGCAGGCGGTCAACACCGATCACGACAGCGGGCGAGATGCCTGTCGCCGTCGCCAGACGCAGCGGATACAGGCCGGGACCAGTCGATTCGGCCAGCGTTACTTCAAACTCGACGCGATCGGGTTTAGCCTCTCCTTTCACCGATTGTTGGGCAATCCCTGCCGGCAGGAGAAGCTTGGGCTGTGCTCCAAGATCGCTTCCCGTGATGACCACCGTTGTAGTCTGGCCAATTTGCAGGCCGCGCGGCGAGATGGTCGAGATCTGGGGAGCGGCGAAGGCACCAGTCGCGAAAGACAGGGCGGCGAGCACCGAGAGCAAAGCTCGCAGGTCTTGCAAGCGGAATGCAGCGGATCGGTAACGCATGGGAGGGATGCTCCGACCAGTAGAGGCGAGAAGTGGCGGCAGGAGGGTGGGCCGCGTCGGCAGGAGAACGACAAAAAAGCGCCACCGCCCGAAGGCGGCAGCGCTTGCTGCTTAAACACTTACCGAGGTAATACTCGTCCGTCCGATCTGGGACGCTGAAAATGTGGAACTCGTCAGAGTCTCGCCCATTTACTAGGGTTCAGCGAACGGATCATCCGTGGGTGCCGGGGCTGGGGCAGGTGTAGGGGCCGGAGCGGGTGCCGGTTCAGCGAACGGATCGTCGGTTGGTGCCGGAACAGGCGCGGGTGCAGGCGCCGGAGCTGGCTCTGCAAACGGGTCATCCGTCGGCGCCGGAGCAGGCGGAGCCGCGGGTGCCGGCGCTGGTGCGGGAGCCGGT
>JALORD010000410.1 GCA_025459145.1 Pirellulaceae bacterium
CGCCGAGAATATTGACCTGTCGACCGTTCCGGCGCGCGATACGGTCCAGCTCACGATTTACAACAGCGAGGACCTGACGCTCGTGCGCGAGACGCGCAAGGTCACCTTCAAAAAGGGGGCCAACCCGCTGCAGTTCAGTTGGGCGGGCACCCTGATCGACCCAACCAGCGTCGAGTTAAAGTTCCTCACGCACGCCGACCAGCTCGACGTGCTGGATACGACTTTCCCGCATGCGAAGCCGCAGATGCTGTACTGGAACGTGAACAGCGAGTTCGACGGCGAAGCGACGATTCAGATCACGTACTTCACCAGCGGCATTACCTGGACCGCCGACTACATCGCGATCGCCAATGCGGCCGAGAACAACGTTGGCTTCGAGGGATTTGTTCGCATCTCGAATAGTAGCGGCGAAGAGTACGAAGACGCCCAGGTCCGCCTCGTTGTTGGCACGATCAACCTCGTCGAGAAGATCGCGCAGCTCGCCAACATCCCGATGAACGAAGTCCGAGACATGCCGGCTGATCGGCTGCACGGCCTCCGGCTGGAATCGGCGAAGGGGGCGATCGCACTGGCTGATGCCGTCGACCCGGCCGCCACGAGTGCTCCCGCTCCCAAGGAAATCGTGAAGGAAGGCCTCAGCGAGTATTTCATCTTCACGATCGAAGGGACGGAAACGATCCCCACCGGCTGGTCGAAGCGCCTCCGGTCGATCGAAGCGGCTGCCGTCCCGTTGAAAATCCAGTATCGCTACCGACCCGCCGAATATGGCGAACAACTCGTGCGAATGTACTTGCTCACGAACGACGAACCGTCGAAGCTCGGTCAGTCGCCACTGCCCGACGGTGTGGTGCGCGTGTTTCGCAACAATGGTCGTGACGGACTCTCGTACCTGACGCAGCAGACGATCAAGTACATTCCGATCGGCGACAAGATCGAGCTCAACCTCGGCCCCGATCCGGAAGTAATCTTCGAGCTGATCAAGCTCCGCTCGTTCCGCGACAACCTGTGGCTGCAGATCACCGGCGCGACCGAACTGCGCCGCGTCGCCGACGGCGTGGTGATTCGCGAGGAAAACGGCCACATCGCCGGCTGGGACGACCACGAGGTCTTCGCGCAGCGACTCCGCAATTACACCGGCCAGGAGATCAACGTCGAAATTCGCCGCACGCTTCCTGGCCACGTCGTGTTTCGCAGTCAGCTCGCGCCGAAACTGCACGATTATCAAACGGTCGAGTTCGAGACGAAGGTCGCGCCCGCCCAAACGGCCGACCTGGTTTTCGAAGTGGTTCGCAGGCAAGGGACTAACGCCAAGCAAAACAATATCACGCTCGAGTCCGGAGAGATCCCACGTTAAGAGCTACCGGCTTCGGCCAGCGATGGCCCGGCCGCTCCCGACCGAGCTGATGTCACCGATGCCCTGAACTGCTCTTCCCGGACCTTGTGGAACGTCCTCCGGTTGTGGTCCGGGCAAAGGTGCATCGACTACACGCCATCGGTCTTTGTTTTCCTGCCCGGCGGCCACGCCGCACGTCGAAAGTAGTGTTTCACGAGTCCGCCAAGTCGCTCACGAGTTTCAATTCTCGTCGCCTTGTCTTGCTTCTTGCCTGTTGCCGGCATCATCGGCGTCACTGGTCGTGCAACATCGCGAGGTTCGCTTCCGCAAACGCCTTGCCCATGAGCGCAAACGTCTTCGCGCACCCGAGGTAGTGATAGCCAGCATTCGACGCGCCGCGTTTCCAGAGTGCGACTTCAGCGGGTGAGATGAGGTCTGCTTCGAACTTCTTCACATACTCTCGCTTTTGCTCGGGAGTCATCAAGCCATCGGCGTTCGCATAGCCCTTGTCCTTTGAGTCGAGGTAGTAGCTCATCTGCCGAACCTTGCCGTACTTCTCGTCGATGGCTCCGAGTTCCTCGGACCAGAACGGCGCGGTCGGCACAGCGGTCACATTTCCTTTGAACTCCGGAAGTAACGCCGGCGAGGTCATCGCCGAGCGGAATGCGACGACGTCCGACCCGGCCTGCGCACCCCCGACGCCCATCACGCCGATCACAACGGGCATCTTGGGAGCGGAGAGATCACGACGTACGTCGCGAATGAAGTGCGAGAGCAACTCGCTGTAGAGGTCAAAGCGATCGGGCTTGCCGTGATTCGGGTAGGTGTGCCCGTCGACCATGTCGTTCCAACCTTGCAGCCACACAAAGCCTGAGATTTCGTAACCGGCCGCAGGGTCGTAAGCCGGGCAAACTCGCTTCGGGTCAGCCAGCACGCGTTTCACGTGCTCGATCATGAGGCGGTAGTAGACGCCGGTTTCTGTGACCTTGTCGGCCTTCCACTTTTCAAAATCCTTCGGGATGCCGTGCCCCTCCTGTTTGGGATAGTTCTGCTTTTGCCACTCGCTCAGCACATACGGCCCGGCGCTCGGCGATCGGAAGTCGGTATGCAGCGACTTCCCTCCCCACGCGGTCTTGATGATGAGCACCGGCTCCTTGAGCTTCTCATCAAGCGTCAGCCCAAATGTGAACTCCGGCCCAATCTTGCCGCCGTCTTTGCTCGGCTCTTGGCGCGACCCATATCCTGCCGTGAGCTTCCCGAACCCCTCGCCATTCGACTCACCGCTGCCGGTGTAATACGAAATCCACACTTTCTCACAGACCGTCGGCTTGCCATCCGCCCCGCGCATCCGCTTGAGCAGCGGAGCCGCGGCGGGATCATCGCCGATGTAATCGAACGTCTCGACTTTCGCGTGGCCTTCCATGTTGGATTGACCGGCCAGAATGAAGATACGCAGCGGCTTCGACTGCGCCGAGGCTGTCGTGGCTGACAAGCAGCCAACGGCAAGAAGAGCGAGAATCAGTTGCTGAAATCGTGGGATGGACATGAATTGTTCCTTGTGGGCCGGTCGTGCGACCGTGGAGTCATTTCGCGATTCGAGTGGTGATGGTCAGATCGTCGAGGTAAATCCAGTTGTCGGTCGCGATCTCCGGATGGCGATACATGCCGAACTTGAGATAGTGCTGGAAGTCATTGTGCATGTTGGGTCCGTCGATCACAGCAGCAGGCTGGCTCATGTCATCGAGAAACAGCGCAGCGCGGCCATCCGCGTTCAGAGACCAGCGAATCTCGACGGCCAGGCTATGCCATTGGCCCGGTTCAATGAAGAGCGGCCCGCGCTTCTGTGATTGATCGGGGCCGTAAGCCATGCTGATCGCGAGCCGGTCGTCCAACTCGCCGATGCCGAGCAACACGGGCGGACTCCTCGAAGGAAAGCCGTCCCAGTTCTCGACGCGATCGCGGTTTGGCTGATCGTGCCATTGACCGACGATCCACCAGCGATTGTGCGGCGAGTCGGACTGAAATCCCTTCGGCACCATGAAGCGCCAGGCGTAGTGAATGGTGTCGCCCGGCTGGTGTGGGTAATCGACACTGATCTCAGCTCGGATGCCCCGGTTGAGTTTCTTCTGACCGGCAAACAGATGCAAACCCAGATGCTGGTCCGATCCTGCGCTTTGAATCGCGATGTTCTCCCTGGCGGGAACTTCGACATGTGCAAACTCAAGCAGGCTCTCTGGCATCACGCAGCGCAGATAGCTCAGTTCCAGCTCGCGAGCATCGGGATCGGCGACTTTGCCGCAAGACAGCAGGAACAAGGCCACCAGGAGCAACGGGAAATACGAAACACGTTTCATCGCGAACTCGGCTGTAGTTGGCGAGATCGGCTACGGCCGCTCGACTTGGATTGCTCGAGGAGTGCTTTCAGTTCGGTCACGATTTCAGGGCGCTCGATCGCGAGGTTCCTCGTTTCACCAGGATCGGTTTCCAGGTTGTAGAGCTGGCTGGGAGCGTCGGAGGCGGTGTCGGGCAAATAGAAAGGCTGGAGGCCGGGGTCGTTCTCGTAGCGATTGCCACCCGAGCCGGTGTGGTCGAGATATTTCCACTTCCCCCGACGAATCGAGAGCGTGCGCTTTCCGCCAAACGCTTGCTGCAGGAGATAGGGACGGATCGGCACTTGCTGCTCATCGATCCAGGCGGGCAGCATGTTAAAGCTGTCCTCGGCGGCGTTTTCTGGGAGCTTCGCGTCGATGATCGCCGCGACCGTGGCCACCACATCGGTGAGACTGGTGAGCTGTGTGCAGGTCGCGCCCGCGTTCACCTTACCGGGCCAACGGACGATGAACGGCACGCGGTGCCCGCCTTCCCAACTGTCGCGCTTCATGCCGCGCCATGGCCGCGCGCCATCGTGGCTGTGGTCGGCGCGCATGTGGACGACACTCGTAACCTCCGGACCATTGTCGCTGGTAAAAATGACGACCGTATTATCGGCCACGCCGAGTTTCTCCAGCGTGGCCATGAGCTCGCCGACAATCCAGTCGAGCTGATGAATGAAGTCGCCGTGCGGGCCGGCCGGCGTCCTGCCCTGAAACTGCGGCGCGGCGAATGATGGGAGGTGCACGGCCTGCGAGGCATGGTAGAGGAAGAACGGCTTGCCAGGCGACTGGCGGACATGCTGCTCCAAAAACGCGCGGGATTGTTTCAGAAAGACGAGGTCCACTTGCTCCATTGGGAAATCCGGCGCGATGAGACCGGCGCGGCAATCGTTGGCGTAGGCGTGTTTAGGCAGTCGCGATTTGTCGAGCGGGCCGATGGGCGGCACGGGGACGCGGTCGTTTTCGATGAAAGCGTAGAGCCAGTCAGTCGTGGGACAGCACGCGGTCCCGAAGAATCGCTCAAAACCGTGGTCCACGGGCCCGCCCTCGACACGACGCGAAAAATCCACGCGCCGTACGGCCTCGACGCCGTTGCCGCGCACGGGCTGGCTGGCCTTGTCAAAGAACGTGAGGCCGACGTGCCACTTGCCGACGCACGCCGTGGCGTAGCCGTTCGCCAGCAGCATGGCAGGCAGCGTGAGGCGGCCAGGCGCGATGAGCGAGGGCCCGCCGATGCCATCGAAAACCCTGCCGCCGCCATTGGGCACGCGGAAGGCCATCTGTCCGGTCATAAGGCTGTATCGTGTGGGCGTGCAGACAGTCGCCGGGCTGTGCGCGTCGGTGAAGCGCATCCCCTCGCGCGCAAGACGGTCAATGTGCGGCGTGGCCACCTTGGACTGGTCGTTGTAGCAACGTACATCGCCATAGCCGAGGTCATCGGCGAGGATAAGGAGGATGTTCGGTTTGTCACCGGCTAGGGAGGCACCGCAGAGGGGGCCGAGGACGCAAAGCACGTTGAGGATGTATTTCATTGCTCGGGAATCTCAACGGCTTTCGATGACGAAGGCAGGGCGCGAAAGCACTGCTTTGGCACGCTCGCCGTAGTAGTCCGAGCGCCAGAAGTCCTTCAAGTCGTCGGAGGTGATGAGCTGGAGGCCAGGGGTGGCGACGGCGGGATTGCAGAGG
>JALORD010000411.1 GCA_025459145.1 Pirellulaceae bacterium
CGTCACGATGCAGTTTCTGATCGACGATTTGGAGATCGCCCCTGAACGGATTCGCATGTCGGTCGCCGGCCCGCACGAACCTGTCCATATCGGCGGCGGCCGCGAGTCTGTCGGCGAGAACCCGCGGGTCGAAGTCTTCCTGCTCGACGAAGTGGGAGGCGACCTCATCGGCACCCCCGAGGAGCGGTCGGAGCGGATTGCGCAGTAGCTGCGTACCGCTCGCTCCCTTGCCGCCGTCAGCGGAGCCGCAGGCGGTATTCGACGCCCAGATTGCGGGCCCAAAAGTCCGAGGCATACGCTGGCACGAGCGCCTCGGGAGCCGGCGGCGCTGTGAGTGTGCCTACTCCCTCAGCCACATTCCACTGGAACGGCTGATTCGTGATCGGATCGGCGGGGACCGGCACGTTCGTGATCTCGGCCAACGACTGGGGCAAGGTCTTGTCATGCGTGGCGGCATAGCCACGCACCGCCTCAATGATTCGCAAGGCGGCGACTTTGCGTTTCAGCGACCAGACGGCCAGGTAAGCGCCGTGTGAATGACTGACGTCGTTCCGCGTCTCTCCCAGCAGGTCGCGCATCGCTTTGCGTTCGACAACGAGCGCTTTGAGCAGCGGCGCTGCTTCGATGGGCGGAAGGCAATAGGCGGCCGAAAGCCGCTGGTCGAGGGCCAGCCGTTTCGTCACAAACCAGCGGACGGCCGCTTCGTCGTCCGACATGGGCCGCATTCACAAAGGGAAATCGGGAGGAGGTCCCTCGGAAGAGTCGCGACAACTGATCGACAACCGACTCCTGATCAGCAGGCTTCGGTCGCGGAATCATTTCCATCAGTTCAAGCATTTCCGTCAGTTGTTTGGCCATCTCGCGCCACTCGGCTTCAGTCCGGCGCGTGTCAACATCAGCATTGAGCCCAGCGGCCGCCGGCAGCGACATGCTGAGCATGCTCCCCTCAAAATCGGCGGCTCGGTGAAACTGCGGCAGTGGGTCGGGGAGCGTCGTCAGCGCCCAGTACAGATTCGGGCTCTTGGGCCGCGAAATCAGCTCCGTCGTCCGGTCGAGCATAATCCGCTGTATCACGACGGCGACATTCTGATTCACAAAGATTGGCGTCTCGGCCATGTGCCGCGCGTTCGCCAGGCCGACGAGTATTCCTTCGCGGGCCTCGTCCAGCTCCCCCTGTGAAAGGTTGTACCGAATCCGCGCCGAGAGCGCCCGCCCCAGAAAGCCCCGCAGTCCTTGCACGTCAGGGAGCAGGATCAAGTAGGGCGTTTGTGTTTCCCCGATCGGATACTCCCAGCGCGCCTCGCGGCGATACGCAGCCCGCTTCATTTCCTCAAACATGATCCGCGGCAGCACACCTCGCGAGTTTTTCCATTCCGGCGAATCAAGCGGCAGCGCTTCCCAGTCGGGCGCTTCATCGGTTCCGAGCTTGGCGAAGACCGTGTTCATCCATTGCGTCTGCTCCCAGGGAAGGCGGAGCAGAATCGGTACCGCGTTGCCGTCCCGCCGTTCGGCCTCCGCCGGATGCAGTCGATATTGGAACACTGGCGATTCGATCGGCCGAGGATCCAGGAACAGTTCGACGGGCTTAGGCACTTCGGCCGGCCGAGGCTGAGCAATCAGCGGAACTGCGCGGAGCAGCAATCCTGAAACTAGCAAGGCGAAGGCCAGACGTTTCATCGGACGACCTTTCAGGGGAAACGACAAGTGATGGATTACGACACAACGTCGGGATGAGCCTCGCCACGGGACGGCGCCAACGAGTGATCGATTAAAGATTCAAGCGTCGGCTTAATGCGCCAACCGATAGTTCCTGTTGATTCGGCTCCAGCGAACGATACTGAGCGAGCTCGCGGGCGAGGGATTCGCTTGCCGCCTCCGGCACTTGCCAGGCATCGAGCCTGAGCTGGCGCCCGGTTGCATCCCCGCTTGAGCGTTGCTCCAGCGCGATTTCGTTTTCTGCCGGGGCCAATTCCACGTTTCGGGTTAGGGGCGCAGTCTTGACGACTTCAGGCGGCTGTGATCGACCCGCTGGAGTCGTGCTCAGGGAGAGCCAAGGAACCCACCCGAGCAAAGCAATAGTCGCCAGGAGCGCCGCAGCACCTTGCCAGCGACGGGTGCGGCGCGCGGCGCTCGACCGACCGGCTGCGAAAGCGGCCGCGTAGAGAATTGCCTGCTGCTCGTCGCGCGAGGGCCGCGGGACGGCCGCCGCCAGGCGAGCTTCCAGGCTTTGATCTTGCGACTGCCAGCCGGCATCTGTGTCGAATTCGTCAGACATCGCGAGTTCTCCTTCGTGAGCGATCTACGGCGGCGTTTTCCACCGGATCGAGTTGTTTCCGCAATCGGTCGAGCGCCGCGGCATAGCGCCGGCAGGCGGTCGCCGTAGAAATCTGGCACAGCCAACCAACCTCTTCCAGGGACAGCTGTCCCCAGACACGGGCGATCACCACCTCGCGCAGCTCGGCGGGCAAGCCTTCGACAGCCGCGACTAATTCTGCCTGCTGTAGCGCTTCCGTCGGATCGCAGTCTGTTGCTTCCGCGGGGGCACGAGCCGCTTCGCGGCGTTGCCGCCGCTCGTCGCTCGTGCGCTGCCGTTCGGCCAGGTTCCGGCAGACGCGGTAAAGCCACGCCACCGGCTGATCTGGCGGAGGTTCGGCCGCGGCCAGTCGGCAGAAAGCCTCCTGCACGACATCCTCGGGGGCGCTGCACCGACTGGCGATCCACAGCCGGAGCGAAGCCGCTTGGCTCTGGATCAGTTGGGCCAGCGATAGTGCGTCGAGAGGCATGTCGCAACGGCGGGAGGAATGCTGCCTACATGAGCATGACCCCGCGGGCGGCGAACTTTTGCAGAGAATCCGAGAGCGGCCGAAGGAGCGTCAACAAAAGAGGCCGTGTTTTCCCGCGAAACGGTAAAACACGGCCTGGAAAAATCTCTGCTCGAACCGGCGTTTATTCGCCCCGCCGGAACTTCTCGAAATACTGCTTGGCGTGCTCGCGCTGATCGCGGGGCAGGTTCACTTCTTCCAGTGCGTCGGGGTCCTTGGTCAGGGCTGCCTGAACGGCTTCTTTCACGGCTTCCTTCGACTGTCCGGCGATGTTCTTGCCGCCGGCATCGCCCACACGGACCGACTCGCCCGCCTTGGGATCGGCACCGACGCGGGTGTCGTAGAACTTCTTGTCGGTCTCTTCCTCGTCGCGAAGACCTTCGCCTTGCCCTTCGCCTTGGGCAAAGTCGCCTTTGCCATTCCCTTTACCCTTCCCCTTGCCCTTTCCCTCTCCTTCGCCTTCTCCTTCACCCTCGCCCTGACCGTTGCACTCTTTGCAGCCGGCGCCCTGGCATTCCTGGCAACGCATCGAGTTCTTCGCGTCGGCCAGTTGGTCGAGCACCTCGTTCAGGTTTTCAATCTGATCGAGCTGCTCCTGCAGTTGATCCAGGTCCATTGCCAGTTCGTCGAGCTTCTCAGCCGCTTGCTGGGGATCGCCCCCTTCTTTCATCGCCTGGGCGGCCTGGCCGAGTTTCTCGGCCAACTTCTCCATCATCTGCTCCATCTGCCCGGCGTTCTGATTCATTTCGTCAAGCTGCTGCTGCAGCTTGGCCGCTTCGGCGAGATCCCCCTCGTTCAGCTTCTTCTCGATCTCTTGCTGCAACTTCTCGCGAGCTTCCTTGGCGTCCTGCGCTCCTTGCTTGAGAGCTTCCTTCATCTGTTCAAGCTGCTTGGCCAGCTTCTCTTTGTCTTCCTGGCCGAGCTTGCCGTTCTTCAGGTCTTCCTTGAGCTGCTTAATCTGTTCTTGCGCCTTACCGAGGTCTCCTTCCTTCAGCGATTCGGAAAGCTTGTCCGCCGGCCCTTTGGCGACGTCCTTCAGCTTCTCGAGCTCCTTTTTCATCTTGTCCGCGCCGCCCAGTTCTTGCTTCCGCTTCTCGAGATCCTTCGAGAGGTCGTTGATCTTGAGCATTGCCTCCTTGCGGTCGACGTTGTTCTTGTTCGCCAGCTTGTCGAGTTCCTTATTGATCTCCTTCAGGGCCTGCGCATCTTCGAGACCTAACTCGGCGGCCTTCTCTTCCGCCTTGCGCGTCTTTTCCAGCAGCTTCTGGGTGGCCGTCTTGATTTGCTTCCGCACGGCGACCGTCTGTTCGCTCGTCGCTTCAGCCGTTCGCTGCGTGGCGTATTGCAACAGACCGAGCATCAGGGCGATTGCCCCTGCCGGAACCAGCGGCAGCAGGAATCTCCACGACGGCGAGACCTGAAACTGTTCGCGGACATCGATCCGCTCGACCCGCCGGGCCGCATCCGACATCAGCGCGTGGCCAATCTCGGTTTCCAGGTCTTCTGGGCCAAGGGCCAGAGCGCTTGATACGCGTTCCTTCAGGCCGAATCGCTTGTCGAGCTCAATCGCCGCATCGAGCCGGCTGCGGCGAATCATCCAGGTCCAAATGCCGGCCAAGGCCAACCCCGCGGCCAGTCCTCCGCCAACCCAGCTCCAATCCCAAACCTGCTGCTCGACATTGAGCACCCACAGGCGCGGAATCGCGAGGCCAATCGCCGCGATAAGCAGCGTGGCAAATAGCGACCAGCCGAAGACGTACAAGAACTGCTGCAGGATCAATCGCCGTTGAGCGCGCCCGACTTGCCGTTTGATCTCGTCCATGGCCTTACCTGTGCCGATGCTAAGGGTGACCGAGCCTTGCGGCGCGGAGGTGAATCGATTGTCGAATGTCGCGAGCGAACCAGCGAACGGACGTTTCGCGGACGACGACCTATTATAGGGCTGCTAGCGGCAAATGGCCGCGGCATTTCCCGATCGCGCGATGCTTTCCCTACCGGTCTGACGATCCGATCCGCAACTTCGTTTGCTTGCGACAGACAAATTGTCTGGAATAAGTTCGTCGTTGTCAATTCTTCCTCGCCCGTTTTTCCGGCGGAATTTACAATTGCCGATTCCGCGGTTGTCCTGATTCTGCCCGAGCGGTCCAATAGGAATAGGAGGAGAACTGCGATGGTTGCCAGCACCCTGCCCAACAAGAGCACCCTGCCCAACAAGAACGATGCTCAGCCGTCAGGAATCGTCCCGGCAGGCGACCAGGCGGCAACCAAAGCTGCGTCGGAAGCCATCCGGCTGCCGTCCCCTGCCGAATTGCCAGAGGCCGACGTGGTGATCTACGACGGGCACTGCAAGTTTTGCACGGGCCAAGTAAAAAACCTCGCCCGCTGGGATGGAAAAGGCCGGCTGGCATTCTTATCGCTTCACGAGCCCTAGGTTGCAAAACGTTATCCTGATTTGACTTACGATCAAATGATGGAGGAGATGATCGTAGTCGATCGTCAGGGCCGCCGGCACCACGGCGCGGCTGCGTTCCGCTACCTGACGACGCGCCTCCCTCGGCTCTACATCCTCGCGCCCCTGATGCACATTCCTTTCAGCATGCCGCTTTGGCACTGGGGCTACAAACAGGTTGCCAAACGGCGGTACCTGATGGGCAAGACGGCCGACGCCTGCGACGACGGGGCCTGCA
>JALORD010000058.1 GCA_025459145.1 Pirellulaceae bacterium
AGCCCGACGAGCGTTTGCCACGTTCCGTAAATGTAGTTGACTCCCCAGCGGCCGAACCAACTGCCGTCTTGTTCCTGGGTTTGGCGAAGATAGGCAATCGCCCGATCGACCACCGGGTCACCCACGCGAGCGCCCCAGGCGGCCAAACTTTCGAGCACCCGCGCGGTGAGGTCGGGCGTGCTGGGGTCGATCATCGCGTTGTGATCGGCAAACGGCACCCGGCACAGGAACTCGCTGTCGTTGTCCTTGTCGAACGCGCCCCAGCCGCCGTCGCGATTCTGCATCGCCAGCATCCAGCGGCGAGCCCGCTCGCAAGCGGCGTTCAGTCCGCGGACGCGCGAGACGAGCCGCGGATCGTCCTCGCCCGAGCGCTGGCGGCGGAGCTGCGGCGGCAGCGGAGCGTCGAGCAGATTCTGCGGAAAGCGGGCCAGCGCCGCGAGCCCCGCGGCATTGAATTCGCCCGAGTCCTCGACTTTGATTCCCACATGCTGGCTGCGGTCGCGCACCGCCTTAAGTGCGAGGAGCGCCATCGCCGTGTCGTCGACATCGGGATAGAACTCGTTGTGATGCTCGAAGTACCAGCCCCCAGGCGGCGCCGCGACATTCTGCGACCAGTCCCCCGGTCGAGTCACTTCCTTGTCGAGCAGCCAATCGACGGCCGAAGCCACCGGCCGATCGTCGAGCGAGAGTCCGCAGCCGGCCAGCGCCCGAAGCGTGATCGTGGTGTCCCAGACGGGGGACAGGCAGGGCTGCAGCCGGACGGTGTCGGCCTCCTCGATCAAAAGCCCGTCGAGCTGGTCGAAGTTGTACCGCAGTTCGACGCTGTCGTCGCGGTAGCCCAGGCACTTGAGCGCGATGATGCTCCAGATGATCGGCGGAAAGATCGCTCCCAGGCCGTCGCTATGCGCAAAGCGGGTCGTCATCCACTCGCGCGCGGCGGCGATCGCCCGGCGGCGGAGCGGGCGGATGCGGCGGCGCTCCAGCCATTTGAGTCCGCGGTCGGCCTGCTGGAAGAAGTTGTCCCAGGAGAGCCACCCGGGCTGTTCAGCCAATCCCGGACAGCGGCACGCTGGCCACTCTTCCTCGGGCCGGACGAACAGCTCGGCGATCCCCAACTCGGCGGGCAACTTGCGCACTGGGCGATGGGCCCACATGATCGCGAGCGGAACGACGATCGTTCGCGACCAGGCCGACATGCGGTAAATATTGATCGGTGACCAGCCCGGGAGTAGCACCAGCTCCGGCGGTACGGCCGGACAACGGTCGTATGAGATCTGTCCCAGGAGGGCCAGATAGAACCGCGTGAAGCTGTTCACCGCGTCGGCCCCGCCCGCGGCGAGGATGGCCGCCCGGGCTCGCCGCATGTACTCGGCTTCGGGATCGTGGCCGGTCAGCTTCAGAGCAAAGTACGCTTTGACGCTGCCGCTGATTTCCAGCTGGCCGCCGGGGTACATAGCCCAGCCGCCGCTCCTCAGCTGCTGCTGGCGGAGGTACTCCGCGGCTTTGCGGGCCCGGGGCGTTCGTTCCTGCCGCAGCCAGGCGAGGAGCAGCAGGTACTCGCTCTCGAGGATCGTATCTCCCTCAAGCTCGCCGCACCAATAGCCAGAGGCATCCTGTCGGGCTAGCAGCCAGTCGCGCGTCGCGGCGATTGCGGCAGCCGATTGCTGAACTTCGTCCGGGGCGGCACCACTCGCGGCCGCGGAAGAGAGCGGATAGTGCGGGCGGGGAACGGAACTCGACGGGCCCAAATCCATGGCGGGTCGTGCTTTCATCCTGCGGGGGTAGAGGCGACCGGCGCGCGATTGCTCGGGCGCGCCATTGCTCAGGCGCCATTGCCAAGGCACAGCCAAGCGACCACGCCAAGTCGGGCGCGGCCAGTCGCTATGCCAGCATATAGGCGAATGCACGCGGGGGGGCAAGAGAAATTGGGCAACTCAGGGGGCTGCCGCGGAATGGCCAAGGACCAGATCCCAATGACCAGGTTTGTCATTGGTCATTCGTCATTGGTGCTTCCGCCATCCTACGTCCTCTTTTTGGCGTAGCGGGCGAGATTCGCCCCCGTCGTCAGGCGGTAGGCCGTGGAAAAGCCGTTGCGGTTGGCCGCCGCCTTCAGGGCTCCCCGATCGTCGGTCTCCTTGACGATGTAGTTGCCCGAAGATTTCGACTTGGCGACGTAAATCGCCGTGCCGGGATAGGCCACCGACTCGTAGCCCGTCTTATCCCAGACGCCGAACTCCTCGGCGACGGCGTCGGTCACCGCCTTCCCTTTGGTGCCGAGGACTGCGTCGTATAGCACGCCGCCGACATCGAGATACGTGTGGGCATTGGGATCCTCGCCAAAATCGTTCCCGGTGAAGAGGACCTGCTTGGTGAGCGTGCCGGGGGTGCTGTCGTCGTACACGTTGCCGCCGAACGTGTTCTTCAGGAGGCCCCCCGGCAGCGTATTGATCGGCACGGTCAGGACCATCCCCGGAATCACGATGTGCTTGCAGGCGACGCCGCTCGACGAGCCGAGCGCGCCCTCCATCACATACTTGAGCACGGTCACCAGCTCGTCGCACTGTGCGGCGGGCTGGTCGGGCATGCTGTCTTTGTCCCCCTTGCCGTGGTTCTCGGCAATTTTCTTTTTGATGTCCTCCTCCGAAGCCCCCATCATCAGGCTCGGCGGCGTGAACGTGTTGGTGTAGTACGTCATGCCGAGCGGATTGCCTTCCTCCAGAAGCTCGTCGAAGACGGCTTGAGCCGTTTCGACCGCCAGTTGGCCCTGCGAGGGGTTTTTACTGGCGACGCGTGTCTGAACCGCATCGAAAAACGGCAGCACCGGCGCGCTCTTGCAGAGCTTGTCCCAATCCTCCTTGCTGGCCATCACCGCGGCGCGCAACTCGGGGTCCTTCAGCAAGGCGAGCTTCGAGGTCGTGGCCGCCTTTTCGAGAAATCGCTTGGAAAACGCGCTGGGGTTCAGCCGCGCCATCTCCCGGGCGTCTTCCGGCTGCAGGTACTTGTCCATCGACGTCGGGATATCGTCGGGACTTCCTTTTTTGAACAGTTCGAGCGCCACCGACGACTGAAACTTCGGAGAATCCCCCGGCGGCGCCACCTTGTTCTTTTCCACAAAGGCGAGGCCATCCTTGATCATCCGCGCTGGCGCTTTCTCAAAACACAAATCGGCGACCGGCGTATTCGAGGGGAGCCGCGTCAGGCATTCGATCACGAAATCTTCCGAAGGGGTCGACCCCATCATGTTGCGCAGCGCCGTCGCCACATCCGTGGGCGATTTCGTCGTTTCGCTCCACAACTTGAATTCGTGCGGCTCATCCCAGTGCTTCGTGAGTTTGTAGCTTACTAGTTCTTCGTAATAGGCCTTGTCTTCGTTGCACAGCCGCGTCATGAAGCTGGACAACTGATTCTTCGCCGTACTTTCCTTCGAGCTGCTCTTGGCGGATTTGACCGCCTTCTCAATCTGGGTTTTGAGCTTACCGACTTCCTTTTTTCCCTGGGGCGCGGCAGGTTTCAGAAACGCCATTTTGAACTGCTTGATTTTGGCTTCTTTAGTCTTGGCCATGAGTATCGTCGCTTTCCGGCTGGTTCGTGCGAGGTCAGATGAAGTGCGTTAGGACTCTAAAATCGGATGCTCGGAGTTCGGCTCAGCCCGCCAGGGCCTTGCCGAGCACCTGCTCCATCTGGCCGAGCGCTTTGTCGAGCGACTCGCGGATGGTTACCTTGACGTCGAACGGATTGTCGTCGCAGGCTTCGACCCTCTCGTCGGTGTCGAGATGGTCGCGGAACTCCTCGACCAGCTCTTTCGCCGCCGCGATCGCTTTCGAAGAATCGCCCCCGCGAGTTGCGTCGAGATCGACGATCGCCGCCTGCAGCGGGACCCTATGATCGGCTGTGATCGCGTTCAGGCCAAAGTCGGCGATCCGCTTCAGTTCCGCATCGTCGACCTTTGAGAGCTCCCCGCGCAGCTTGTCGAGTTGCCCGTTGACCGTGTCGATCGCATCCCGCCAGGCGGACTTGGCTTTCTCCCACTCCGGCCAGAAGTCGGGGCCGAGCTTGGCCGAGGGAGCCTGCTGCGTGCTCGGCGCGGCTCCCTGCTTGAGCGCCTGGCCGACTGCCCCCAGGGCGGCCTTCGCCGCAGCCGCATCCTGCGCCTTGACTTGCCTTTGGAACTCGGCGACCAGACCCAGCAGTTCGTCCTTCCGGCTGGGAGCCCGAAGAATCGCCGTTTGCACGTGCGGCCCGAGTGACTTCATTGTGGCGACTAGCGCCGCCAGCGGATCGTCTCCCCCCGGGGCCGATGTGCCCGTTTCCGTGGGAGGGGCCGAAGACTCGCCCGGCGAAAGAGTTTCGGTCGATTCACCCTCGGCCCTTTCGTCCTCGCCGGTATCGTTGATTTCGGCGAGTTCGGGCACGACCTGAAATCGCGGTTTGACCTTCAGGCCGCTCTGCTCGCTCAAGTACTCTTTAAACGCCGTTGTTTTAAACGAGGGCTCTTCGCCCACCACCTTGAAGACGAGATCCGTGCCGTCCCCCACCACCACGCCGCCGACCACCGTGGTGGCCTTGGTCGCCTTTTTTGCCTCCTGGATGTCACTCGACTTGATCGGCTTCTTGTCGATCAGCAGCTTCAGGACGGTCGTCCCCTTGCCCAGGAGGACAAAATTCCGCGGCTTCTTGCGGGCCTGCTTGAGTCCCTGTGCCAGTTCTTCATCGAGTGCATCCGGCATGCCAAACCCTTCCGCAAATCAGAGAAAGTGTGCAGCCAATCGTGCGAGCATTCTATCGCATGCCTGCGCGCGGAAAACGGGCTCTGGCCGCAAGCACATGGAGACAGCGACGCGCGGCGCGGATACTACTCGGTCGGCGGCCCGTCCGTCGTCGATTGGCGGCTGGAAAACCAGCGCGTTGCCAGCGGCACGACCAGCATCGCGGCGAGCCCCAGCACAAGCGCTGCGCAGATCGGCCGCGTGAAGAAGGGGAGCGGGCTGCCGTCGCTCTTGATGAGCCCCACCCGCAGGTTTTCTTCGACCATCGGGCCCAGAATCATCCCCAGAATCAGCGGCGCGAGCGGCACGCGCCACCGCTCGAGGAAGTAGCCCAGGACGCCGAACGCCACCATCACCCAGATGTCGAACAGGCTGCTGTTGGGGGCGTAGGCCCCCAAGACCGAAAACACGATCACGCCCGTGTAAACCACGCTCCGCGGCAGCCGGAGGATCCAGCCAAACGCCCGAATTCCAAAGAATCCGCAGGGGATAAGCAGAAACTGCGTGATCAGGGCGATCAGAAAGATCCGCTGCACATCATGAGAATTCGTGACAAAGATTTCGGGCCCCGGCTGGATGTTGTAAGTGACAAGCGCCCCGAGAACGATTGCGGTGACCGAGTCGCCGGGAATGCCGAGCACGAGCGCGGGAATCCACGCCCCGGCCACCGCCGCATTGTTGGCGCTTGTGGGCGCGACAACTCCGGCCACCGATCCGCTCCCGAACTTGGCCACCTCACCGGAAAGCCGATGCGCAAGGCCATACGCCACCCAAGCAGCGATATCGGCTCCGGCCCCAGGCAACGCTCCCACAAACGTTCCCAAGAGCGACGAGCCAGCGATGGTTCCCTTGTATTGCCAGATTGCCCGGCCCACCTCGCGGGCCGAAGTCGATTCGCCCCGCGGCACAACCGCCGACGTGACGGACACCCGAGAGCCAACGCTCCGGAGCACTTCCGAAAGCCCAAACAGGCCGATCATCGCCGGAATGAAGTTGATGCCGGCAGCCAGGTCGGTATTGTCGAACGAAAACCGGGGCGTGGCGCTCACCATGTCGACGCCGACGGTCCGAATGAGCATCCCCAGCAGGGCCGCGAGGATGCCGCGAAACGTTGAGCCGACGCTGACCACCGCGCTCAGGCTGAGTCCCACCACCGCCAGCCAGAAGAACTCGAAACTGCTGAACCGCAGCGCGACCGACGCTAATTGCCGGGCCAGGACTATGAACAAAATCACGCCGATCAGGCCGCCAATCGCGGAACAGCACAGATTGAGCAGCAAGGCGAAAGGAGCGCGCCCCTGGCGGGCCAGTTCGTGGCTGTCGAGCGTTGCCACGGTCGAGGCGGGCGTTCCCGGAATTCGCAAGTATGTCGCTGGTATGTCACCCGCAAAAATCGCCGTGAAGCTCACGCCGATGATCATGGCGAGGCCCGCTTCCGGCGGCAGATAAAAGCTGATCGGCACAATCAGGGCGACGCCCATCGTCGCCGTCAGCCCCGGCGTCGCGCCGACGAAGATCCCAAAGATCATCCCCAGCATCCAGTACAGGAGCACCGTGGGCTGGAGCAGAGCGGCGAGGTCGCTGGCCATCAGGATTTTTTAGTTCAAAGTTCAAAGTTGCAGGTTCAAAGTTCGCAGCTCTCAACCTTGAACCTTGAACTTGGAACCTTGAACTCGTCCGCCTGTCACCCAATCGCGGCCAAGGCCGCCATGGTCACTTCCTGCGTGACCACCGCGCCGAACAGTGTATGCGGGCTGACGTCGTAGATCGCCACCGGGATGATCTGCCCGACCAGCCGCGGCTGTCCGTCGAACACCACAATTCGGTCGTCGGGCGTCCGGCCGGTCAGCTGTATCAGCTCGCCCTCGTCCGCGCCGGTTCGCTTGGCCCGCTCGCTGGCCCCTTCGACGAGCACCTCCACGCGTTGTCCCAAAAACCGCTGGCTGTCCTGCTCGCTGATCCGGTTTTGCAGCTCCAGCAGTTCGTTGTTCCGGCGATTCTTTACCTCATACGGAATATCGTCGGGATACAGTTCCGCGCCGCGCGTCCCCGGCCGCTCGCTGTACTTGAAGATGAAGCTGTTCTTGAACCGGCACTCGGCGACCAGATCGTACGTCAGCCGGAAGTCCTCTTCGGTCTCGCCCGGAAAACCAACGATGAAGTCGCTCGTCACCGCGGCCTCGGGAAGCGTCGCCCGAATTCGCCCAAACATCTCGCGGTAGTCCTCGATCGTGTAACCGCGCTTCATCCGCGCGAGGACTGTGTTGCTGCCGCTCTGCGCCGGAACGTGCAGATACGGCGAGCACTTCGGCAGATCGCGAACCGCGGCGAGCAGGTCATCCGTCATATCCTTCGGGTAGTTGGTGACGAACTTCAGCCGCTCGATGCCGTCGATATCGCTCAGCGAGTAGAGCAAGTCGGCCAGCCGCGTCGTCCGGCCGCCGCTGGTAAACTTGTAGCTATTGACCGTCTGGCCGATAAGCGTGATTTCCTTGCAGCCTTGATCGGCCAGGACGCGAGCCTCGGCCAGGATCTGCTCCGGATCGCGCCCCTGCTCGGGGCCGCGGGTCATCGGCACAATGCAGTACGTGCAGAACTTGTCGCAGCCAATCTGAATCCGCAGGTACGCCTGAAACGGGGTCGGCCGCATCGTCGGATCGCGCAGCGGATCGAACGTCTCGTGGCTCCGCTTGATCTCCTGCACCGAGCCGTCGCGGCGGCCCAGGCTCACGGCCATTTGCGGCCCGGTCCCGGCGGCGACTTGCTCGATCAGGTCGGGAATGCGGGCGAGCTGTCCCGGGCCCACGACCAGATCGACGTACGGCGCGCGGTCGAAGACCAGCTTCTGGTCCTTCTGCGCCATGCATCCCATCACGCCGATGATCTTTTCGGGGTGCTCCCGCTTGAACGATCGCAATCGGCCCAAGGCCGAGTAAGTCTTGTTCTCGGCCTGCTCGCGGACGGAACACGTGTTGAACAAGATGACGTCCGCCTCGTCCAGGCCGCGGGCCAGTTCATACCCCCGCTTGCGCAGGTCGGCGACGACCATCTCGCTGTCCAGCACGTTCATCTGGCAGCCGACGGTTTCGATAAAGAGGCGCTTTGTCATGAACTCGGAAACCTGGCCGCTGGGGGCAATCTGGGCAACCCGGCAGCGGTCCTGGCGGGGTTAGGCCGCCCGGCTGCCGCGTTGCCGTTTCTTCTCGGCCATTTCGGCCAAACGTTTTTGCTCGCGCTGGATCTTCGCCTGTGCATCGAGCTCGGCCAGAACTTCGTCGCGACGGCGGCGCATCAAAATAACCAGCGAGGTCGCGGCGATGTACACCGCTCCGGCGAGCAGAATCCAATCCAGAACGTCCATGTCCCGCATGCGCAATATCTCCCCGCCGCGCTTCCTGTCGGCAGTCTGGCTATCTTACCCGGTCCGGGCACAATCAGGGGAGGGGATTTTTGGATAGTGAACAAACGACACCGGCAGGGTGGAATGGCTAGTGACTACATCCCACTAGCCAAAAGGGACGCAGCCGATTGTTGACCCGATCAAGACGAGCGTTCAGACTGAATCGGGACCGGGGGGGTGGAGATACGTCATGCCGCTGCGAATCAAATGCTCGTCGGGGCACACGCTGATCGTTCCCGACGATCGCGCGGGACGCCGCCTCCGCTGCCCGCGGTGCCAGGCCGAAGTCGTCGTGCCGGGCGAACCCGCGGTTGTCGCTGCCACGGCTGTGGTTGCCGTCTCTGCCAGCGAACTTGCCCGCAACCTGCCGGATGAGCCGAGCCCCGCTTCGGCCAGCGTTCAGTCGCCAGCGCCCGAAGTTGTGAAGCCCCGCTCAGAATCGCCGCGGGAAACCAACCGGGCCGTCACCCGTTCGGTCGTGAAGCCGAAGAGCCGGGCCCTGCCGCTGCCTCCGCCCCTGCCGCAGCCGCCGCAAGATTCCGCCGAGCAGCCGCCCACAGTTGCGCCACCCCCAGTTGCGCCGCCTCCCATTGCTCCGCCTCGAAACGCTGCTCCGACAGCCGCTGCCTTGCCGCCGACAAAAGCCGCCCCGCCTCCGCCCGAAGTTCAAACGCGCGCGGCCGCTCCACCCGCGGCGCGAGAACCCGAGCCGCCGCCGGTCCACGTCGATGCCCAGGTGGCGGAGCCGATTCAGGTCGCGGCTCCCCCTGTGGCAGTTCCGCCGCCGCCCGTAGTTCGACTGGCGCCCGCGGTGCTGCTCAAGGTTCCGGAAGTTGCTCCTCCGCCGACGACTCCCAAGCCCGGGCCCGTTGCCGAAGCCCCGAGCGTCGCAGCACCGCCTGAGCCGAGCATTTCGCTACCGACTCCGCCGACACCACCCGCTCCAGCACTTTCCACTCCAGCGCTGCCGACTCCAGCACCGTCGACTCCAGCCCCAACCATCCCAGTCCCAATTACAGCCATTGCCGACGACGAGGGGCTGTTCGACCATCTGGCGGCGCTCGACTTTGCGCCGCCGACCGCGGCCATCCGCCCGGTCGCCGCCGCAGCCAATCCCGAGGCGGCGCGAACGCTCGCCGTGTATCAGTTGGCGGCGGCCCTGGTGGCGGCGGCGCTTTTCAGCGTGGCGCCGGCCGTGTGGGATTTGGTCGAGTACCTGCGGATCGACGGCTCGCCGTTTGTCGCTCGCTGGGCGCTGCTTCTGTTCTTTATCGGCGTCCTGCAGCTGGCGTACGCGGTCTACCTGTTTCAATTGCCCGATTGGTCGAGCGTGTGGGTGATCACGGTGTTCGCTCTGTGCGGCGCGGCGCTCTATGCGGCGGTGCTCGGCATCGTGCTCATGTCGGCGCCCGACGGAGTCCTGGTCGGGCCGCACGGACTACAACTGGCCGACAAGCTGGCCGGTGGGAAAGCGGCGCTCTGGTGCGTGGCGATGGTGGCGCTGCTGGTGATGCTGGCGCTGGCTGCGGGCAAACTCTGCCTGTCGTGGCAGCGGGCTGAGCGGATGCTCACCGCGGTGCGCGGGGCTGGCTAAAGGAGCCCAGCCCCCACACGACGAGCGACGCCAGAAAGATCGCCAGCTCAAGCCCCGCGATTACCAGCGTCGTGCTCGTTTTCACGCCGTAAAGAGGCAGGCTGACCGCGCGAAAGGCGATCAGACTGCCGTGCACGATGACACTCGCCAGCAGCACGGTGCCCGTCGAGTCGGGGCGAACCCACGGCAGCAAAAAGTACAGCCCCAGGCCCAGTTGCAGCCCGCCGTAGACCGTGAGGAACTCCGACTGCCCGCTGCCGGGACGGAGCGACAGCCCGAGCGACGCCGAAGTTTGCTCGGGCGCGAATGCACACCACGCGGCCAGCGCCAAATAGGCCGCGGCGATCACCGTCAATAAGCCGCGGCTCATTCGGGATAGAGCTGCGTCGAGAGATACCGCTCGCCCAGATCGGGGAGCACGACGACGATCAGCTTGCCGGCGTTCTCGGGCCGCTTGGCCACTTCGAGCGCCGCCCAGGCCGCCGCCCCGCAGCTGATGCCGCAGAAGAGTCCTTCCTGCGTCGACAGCTTGCGGGCCGTTTCGGCCGCGTCTTCGTCCTTGACCTGGACGACTTCGTCGATCACGTCGACATTCAGGACGCCCGGGATGAACCCCGCGCCGATCCCCTGGATCGTGTGCCGGCCCGGCTTGAGTTCCTGGCCCGCTTTCTTCTGCGTGATGACTGGGCTGTTCGTCGGTTCGACGGCGATCGACTTGAAGCTGGGCTTGCGTGATTTGAGCACCTCGCTGACGCCGGTGATCGTTCCCCCCGTGCCGACGCCCGAGACGAGAATGTCGACCTTCCCTGCGGTGTCGCGCCAGATTTCCTCGGCCGTGGTCTTACGATGCACCTCGGGATTGGCCGGGTTGTTGAATTGCTGCGGCATGAAGTACTTGCCCGGCTCTTCGTTCAATATCGCCTCGGCCCGGCGGACGGCGCCCGGCATTCCCTCGGCGGCGGGCGTCAGGATCACGTCGGCTCCGAGCGCCTTGAGCAGGCGGCGGCGCTCGATTGTCATGCTTTCGGGCATCGTCACCCGCAGCTTGTAACCCCGGGCGGCGCAGACATACGCGAGGCCAATTCCCGTGTTGCCGCTCGTCGGTTCGATGATCACCGTCCCGGCCTTCAGCTTGCCGTCGCGCTCGGCCGCGTCGATCATCGCCTTGGCGATCCGGTCCTTGACGCTCCAGAGCGGATTCATGTTCTCGACTTTGCCGACCACCGTGGCGACCGCGCCCGCCGTCACTTTGCGGAGCAACACGAGCGGCGTATTGCCGATGCACTGGGTAATGTCGTTCTTAATGCCGGCCGGAAGCGAGGCCATGCGAACCTCCGAATTGTTCGTAGAGAGTACGGGCCAGCGCCCGTGAAAAGCACGAAATTGCGGCTGTGCCAGTTGCCCGCGAGTATAGCAAAGGGGGGGATGCGGTCAACGCGCGGGTGGGGGGTATCATCCCGTTGCTTGCCATCCGCGAGCGATTCGCGGTCAGAAATTGTACTGAAACAGCCCGTGCAGCCGGTTGGCTTCGGCTCGCTGGCCGCTGATGTTTTCGCGCGAGCCCCAGATGTATTCGACGCCGAATGACATGCGGGTGACCGGAATCCACCACAGGCTCGTCGCCAGGTATTTGCCCGTGTCGTAGGTCGTGCCGGGCTGGTTGTCGATGCTCAAGGCGTTCACCTGCGAGTAGGTGACGTTCGAGAGCCAGCGGTCGCTGAACCAGTGTTCGTAGCTGACGTGCCAGCCGTTGACGTCGAGCGTGTCGAAGTCGCCCGTCACCGGATCGACCTGGCCGTCGAGCCCCTGGCCGGCGAAATCGTTGATGTACCGGGCGATCCCCGAGCCCCAGGTGGTCTGCATCAGGAACCGGCTGCGAGTCAGCCCCGAAGGATCCTCGTCCCGGACCGGATTCGTTCCCAGGAGCACCGCCCACGGGTGCACGACAAAGCTGCCGCTCACGCCGACACCCGTCAGCCGCTCGGCATCGCCGCCGGTGGGCTGATAGCCGATCGAGCGCATCACCGTCGACGCTTGAAAGTGACCCAGATCGCCCTCAAATCGCAGGTGCGTGGCGAAATCGGGGATATTCTGTACCTGTTCTCCCAGGCCGTTGGTGGCAATGTTCGAAAAGGGCCGCTCCATGCTGCTGGCCCAGAACAGCCGCTCGGTGAGCGGCACCGTCATCCGCGCCGAAGGCTGCCGCTGGTTGGTCCAGCCGTTGGGGCCTTGGAAGTCGACGAGGCTCGGCCAGTTGGTGCCGTCCATGAAGACGCTGTTCTGCTGGCCGAAGCGGAACCAGCCGATGTCGAAGAAGGCGTGCCGCAGGCGGAAGGGATTGCCGCCGCCGCCGGCTGCCTGATCGGCGCCGTTGAAAAAGTCTCCTTCGATGAACGTGTGGACGGTCCGCTCGCACCATTCGGTCGGCGTCCAGGTTTCGATTGCAAAGCGGCTGATCCGCCCGCTCATATTGAAGTTCTGCCCGCTTTGCTGCGGGACGGGAATCGTATTCGGGACGAAGGCGTCGCGGAGGCCGATCGGATCGAGATCGTAGAGCGCCGCCAGGCGAACGAAGCCGCGGATTCGCACCGAGGTGTTGGTGCCCGGTGCCAGGAACGACCCTGGCGCGATGCCGCCAACCACAAACTTTTCGCGCTCGGCCTGGGTCACATACACCGGCGGTGTCAGCGGCGAATACTCCGGATCGCCCGGCGCGCTCTGATAGTCGCGGGCCTCGTACCCGATCGGGGCGTAGTCGGCAAGCTGCTTGATCTCGTGATACGGCGTGTTGTAGTACTCGGGATCGTAGATGTACTCGGGAACCGGCTCGGACCACCGGCGATACTCTGGGTCGTACTCGGGCACGCCGGGCGCGTTCTGATAACCGCGGGGCTCAAAGCCGGGAGGGGCGTAATACTCGCCCGAGGGCTGCAGGAACGAAGCCGTTTCGGCGCCGCGTGATTGATACCGACTCGTTGGCTCAATCGCCTCGTCAGAAATGCGGCGCAGCGCGCCGCTGAAATCGGGTGGCGGTTCGGTAGAATCCTGCCCCCACGCACTGTCTGCCAGCGTCAGTGCCCCGCTAGCAACGAATGACATTGCTAGCAGCCGCCACATCGCAACCGACGATGACCGATCCATGGAGCGCACCCCGAACGTAACGCACGCTGGGCTTCGCCCCCAAAACTCAGCGCGCAAATGTGCCAACAATCCGCACAAGCCCCCTAATCGGCAAACTCAACCGACCGAGTTGACGAAACTGCGCGAATTTAGCTCAATCGTTGCGCGGCCGGCAGCGCTGCAAATCTGATCGCCGCGACGTGAACATCCAGCCCGCGTTCATCTCCAAACGTGCTCTGGGCCGAAAACCCTTGGTCGCAAGGACTCGCGAAGTTCAATTCGTCCCGTCGCCTGTTTCGCGCCCACGTTGCAGCCTTACCAGCATGATCGTCCCGACGGCCATCAGTGAGGCTGCCAGTCCAAAGCTGAAGACCGGTGAGACGATCGTCCATAACAGGCCAACGGCGGTGCTCGATACGAATTTCGCCGTGCCGTTGACGGTGCCAAGCGTTCCCAGGCTCGTGCCGAGCGTCTCGCTGCTCACCAGGCCAGCAGTGACGGTTGATTCCAGCGCTTCCTGCACCGCCATAAAGACGCCAGCGCAAAGGAAGATCGCAACAAGTAGTGCCAAACTGCCTGTTCCCAGGAAGAACGCAGTCGCCGTGAGGATCGCGGTTGTCACGCCAAGCATGTAGCCCACGATCAGTACAGGCAGCGAGCCGAACCGATCCGCGAAGACGCCAACCGGATACGAGCCCACGACCTGAACCACATTGCGTCCAGCATACAGCAGGCCTGCGATCTGAGCGGCTTGTGCCACACCGTGCGCTGGGGTGAGTAGTTGTGTTGCCGACAGAATGAGCAGACTGTGCGAGAAGTCGCCGATGCCGAAAACGCCAACGGCCGCAAGGTAACGTTTGAACGGCGTTGGCAACTTCCGGATCGAGGCCAAGAAACGCAGCTCCGGATTCGGGGAGTGGGCTGGATCATTCACCAGCGTAAGGAACGCGACGACCGCGAGGGAACCGGGAATGACGCTTATCCACAGCACGAGCCGAAACGGGCCGGATAAATCTTGCCATGTCCACGCTTGTGCCCAGCCGAGCAATGCCACTCCCAGTAGGGGGCCGAGAACCGCGCCAACGGTATCCATCGCGCGGTGGAACCCGAAGGCCCGTCCACGAGTTTCGGGACTGATCGACTGAATCACGATGGCATCACGCAAGGGACCGCGCAGCCCCTTACCGAACCACGAGACAACACGACCCAACAGCAGCAGGGGCCAGCCGACGGCCAAGGCGATGAGGATTTGTCCCACTGGTGTTAACGAATAGCCAATCAGCACCAGCAACTTACGGTGCCCAAGTTTGTCGGCGATGAAACCAGCAACCATTCTGGTAAAGCTCGCCACCATATCGGCGATGCCTTCGATGGTTCCGAGCACGGCGGCCGGAATGCCGAGCACCGCCAAAAATCCCGGCAAGATGACGGTCGTTGTTTCGTAGCAGAGATCGCCGAGGGCGCTCGTGATCCCCGCACCAATCACCGTGCGGTTCCACCAGTGCGGCTTGTGTGTAGATTCGTCCGATTCGGATTGCGGGAGTGCTGCCATGAGTGCGTGCTCCCAGCCGGACTGTAGATCCTCGCGCCGACATCCTCGACGGTCACCAGACCGCCCGTCAGCATCGTCTCAAGTTGTGGGCTCGACCGGCGCGGCTCCCCAGCAGGAATGCCAAGGCCGCGCAGCACTTGTCGAAATCGTTCATCAGTGGCTCCTAGGAATTGCTGTCCCAGATCGACAAGTTTGCCGAGGCGCATTTTTCGCGTTCGCGAGTCGGTGCTTAGCGCCCATCCTGCAGCCGTTCGGCCAGGAACGGGTCGAGTTCGGGGATGGCATGGATCTTGGCCATCGTTTGCTCGACGGGATACCGCACGCGGCGGAATTCAACTTCGTTTTCGGTCAGCATGACGTAGCAGGCCCGCGGATCGCCGTCGCGAGGTTGGCCCACGCTGCCGACATTGACCATCAGCTTGCCGGCGGGAAGCGGGTACCGACCGGCGATCTCGTCGGGACTGAGGAACCGACCATCTTCGGTGAAGACACCCGGGACGTGCGTATGTCCCTGAAACGCATAGCGATCGATCAGCGCGAACAGCCGTTCGAGCTTGCGGAAGTTGTGGACATCCTCGGGAAACACATATTCACTGAGCGGATTGCGGACCGAGCCGTGGACGAAGGTGAGCGGCCCTTCGCGATGCGTCCGAGGGAGTTCGCTCAAAAACTCCCAACGCTTCTCTTGGCGATCGGGATCGCCGCAATCCATTTCGAGCTGTTCGCGGGTCCAGAAAATGGCTCGCTCGGCTCCGCTCGAAAAGCCTTCGGGATCGTAGAGCGCGCCTTGATCATGGTTGCCCAGGATCGAGAGCTGAAACTCCATCACCCGGTCGATGCACTCGCGGGGATTGGGGCCGTAGCCCACGATGTCCCCCAGGCACAGGATGCCGTCGACTCCCTGCGACGCGACATCGGCCAGCACGGCTTCCAGGGCTTCAAGATTGCCGTGGATATCGCTCAGAATCGCGCGCTTCATGGAGAGGTCAATGGGCCAAGTGTTCAGGGGCTATCCGAGAACCATCAGCCTGGCCATCCCACCCTGGGGAAAGGAGATGAATAGGCTCTCAGAGCAGAACCGACGTCGCGGCGTCCGCCGCTCGTCGCGCAAAGCTTCCAGCAGGCACCTAAGCTTAACGTGTTTTTCGCATTCCACCCACCCTCATGCTGCCCAACATTCTCGCCGCGCATTGACCTCCGCGAAACGTTCCCTACGCTGAGGGTATCACGTCCCGTCCCCAGAATTCCGGGACCAGAAGTATGAAAGTGCTTGAGATTGGCACTGGGAGCGGCTACCAGGCAGCGATTTTAGCCGAACTAGCCGACGAGGTTTACAGCATCGAACGTCATCCGGAACTCTCGCGACAGGCGGGCGAGCGATTGTCGGCACTCGGCTATCGAAACGTCTTTCTGCGCGTGGGAGATGGAACCGTCGGCTGGCCGGAAGAAGCTCCGTTCGACCGGATCATCGTGACCGCTGCGGCCGAGCGCTATCCGCCAGCCCTGTGGGAGCAATTGGCCGAAGGGGGCATTCTCGTCGGACCGTTTGGTCCTCCGGCTGAGCAGGTGCTCTACGCGATCCGCAAGGTCGCTGGTCAACCCCAAAGCCGGCCGCTTACGGGATGCCGCTTCGTGCCGCTGGTGGCGGACGAATAGTGCGCTGCACACGATCCCGCGGGAAACCATTGCGGCTAGGGTTGGGCCGCCGCCTCCAACGGTTTGGAGGACCGGGGGCGGCATCGCTGGAGGTGTTCGGCAGCCGCGGTGCGGTCCACCAATTGGAAACGCCAACCTCGCGGTCCCACGGCAAACACCCAGGCTTCGTCCGAAACCTTTTGCTCCACGAACCCGAAGTCCTCACCTCGGTCGAATTTCACGACTCGCTCGTCAATCTCTGCGACCACGTGAAACTCGCCCGGTTGTAGCGAAACCACTTCATCCTCGAGCAGAAAATGAACCTCGCCGCCGGTCGTCGGCGGATTGATGATGACAAGCCCCGCAGGAACCTCGGAGGCTTGGGTTTGCTCGGGGGACGGACTGACGTCGCCCGCCGGTTCGCCGGCCGTCTGGGCTCGGCCGCCCATTCAACGCTGATCGACGGGGCTAGCGCCGCCTCTTCGGAGTCTGTGCCGGATTCCGGGCCGCTGGCCGCCGGTTCAGCGGGCATGATCGTGGGTGTGGATAGGGCCGAGCGGTGGCGTGCGGTGCGTTCGCTGTTCGTCTCCGATCTTGGTGCAGCGGCTTTAGGAGCGGACGGGGGGCCGGCATCGGCCGGCAGACTCCCCTGGGACTGCAGCATTGCGGTCTCCGGCGGATCCGGAACGAACGCCGCCGCCCAGGCCACCAGCGACAGATTCACCAGCAGCAAGGTCGTCAGCAGGAACCCCCAGCGCGGCGAAATCAGCATTTCGGATGGGGAATTGAAACGATCGCCGTCTTGGTCCATAGCACTAAAGCCCCTCGTGTCGATTGCGAAAGGGAAAATCCGCACCTGCAAACATAGGTCGCAACTTCAGCCGCATCGCGGTACTCAAACGCGGCGATTGCAGGTTGGCGTTGCCGTCCGCGAGCTACGGTTTGACAGCCTGACTGCAGCAACCTAGGAGCATGTGGGGAGTTTGCGACTACCACTCTAGTGGGGATTCCACATGAGCCGTGAAGGAAAACCAGTAACCGGCACCTCCGAATGGGAGGACGCGACGCGTCCGACGGTCGTCGTGGGAATGCCCCGCGAATGGGATCGAATCGCGCGTGGAGAGTCAAGCCGACCGAGCGACGGCGCCGCGCTGCAGGGACTCGAGAAGTTGTCGGCGACGGTCGCGCAAGAGTTGTCGCCCCCCGCAAATCCGGTCGGACCGGAAACTGTGGAAAATCCGTCCGATGAGTCCGAGTCGCTCCAATCGCATCTGGACCGATTTCTCGAGCGGATGACCGGTAAGTCTCGCCCGGCCGAGTCGAAATCGGCGACCGTGGTCGAAGAGCGGACCGCCGCAGTGACGCCGGTGATCGAGCGGGCACCTCGCGAACCGGCCGCCGCCCCGGAACGCCGGGATCAGATGGCCGCTCTCCGCGAACTTGCGAACCAGTCGGCCCGCGATGCCGTCGTGCTGCACGTATGCCGGATGCTCGTGTCGCGCAGCCGCAAGATCCTGTTTGCGGCGCTGGCGGCAACGCTTGTCTCGAGCGCTTTCGCGGCAGGGGCCATCGTCTTCCAACTCCCCGGGGCCAAACACGGCGCTCTGCTGACCGGGGGAATCGCCCTAGTGCTGTCGTGCTGGTTCTACGGATCGTGTCGAACGCTCCGCCGGCAGGTGGCGCTGCTCGACCCGCACAATTAGTCTCTCCGCACCGTCGGCAGTTGCGGATAATCCCGCCGCGACGATTCTGCGAGACGCACCCCTTATGCGCGACCTAATGGTCGTGGCGCGATGCGCCGCGATGATGGTGGTGTCGCTTTCTCCGTGCCGATACACCCTGCACGATCAACCCCGTAATTCCGTGAAGCAGGGTGGCAAGGTTCATGAGACTCGTAGCGCTGGGAGCGACGATGGTGGCTGTAACAGCGGCTGTCTGTGCCGCTGCGCCCGGGGAGCCAGCACCGCCCAATTGGCGGCTGGCCGATGGACCGGTCGTGCCGTGGACTCACGAAACCGATCTTGCCGCGCGGACGGTCGACCCCGTGCAGGTTGCCGCCGAGAATCAAGCCTCGTGGGGCCTCCCGGGATACGAATTCTTGCCGTCGGCCCGTCCAGCCATGGATGTGCCCAGGGGCGATCATTGGTGGGGCGAGTATCGCGGCGCGGAAATCGAACACGACCAACCCCATGCCCGGGCCATGCTGCACGCACCCGGCCATCGGCCGCTGCTCGGTCTGCTCGCCCATTGGATCGACCGGCTGTTCCACCCGCTACGTCCCGCTCATCGGACCCCCCACTGCGACACTTCGCTGGCGATGCAGTATTCCACTCCGGAATCGATGCCGGGGGAAATGTGGGGGGAGGAACCAGGCTCGGCCGCAAGCCCTTTCCCGCAACCGCTTGAGCCCGGGCTGATTCCGGAGGCGCCGCTTCCCGCACCTCTGGAAGAACCGACACCCTCGATTCCCACTGCTCCGGCCCGCGAACTCCCGAGCCCTCCGCTCTCGGTGGAACCGCCGCCGACGACGATCGAGCCACAACTTTCAGAACCGCCCCTGCCAGAACCGCACCTTCCCGAACCACGTCTTCCTGAACCAGCCGTACCGAGCAATGCGCTGCCGTCGGGACTCCAGCCAAGCCTCCAGCCGGTGCAGCCGCAGTTCGTCGACCCGATGCCGATGCCCGAGCCGGAGCCGATGGCTGAGCCGAATCGCGTCGAGCCCCCGCCCGTGGCGGAGCCGGGGGAGCTTGCTCCGCCAACGAATGTCTTGCCGCTTGAGCGCGACACAAGTGCCGAGCCTTCACCGCCCTCGCTTGAATCGACACCGGGGCGTCTGGGCGAAGAGTATCCGCCGGTCGTCGAACTGGCTCCGGCTCCCGTGCTCCCCGATGAACGCGTGCAGCCCCCGAAGTCCACACAGCCTGAGCCGCCTCCCAGCTTTGTTCCACCGCCGGTCCTGCCCCCCGAGCCGGCGCTGCCGCGGAACACGGTCCCACGCGCGCCGCGACTGCCGAAGAACTCGATTCCTCGCAGCAGCCGATAGACATCGGGGCTCTTCGGGCAGCACGATTCTTGCACGCAGTCGGCGCGAGCGCTACGATGGCGAAACCGCGATGCGCGAGTGACGGCCTTACGGGCTACATTCCACTTGACAAGCGGCAATCGCAAACAGGGGGACGGCCCGCGTGACCGGACAGCTCCGGGTGCTTGAACTCTACGCCGGGATCGGCGGCGCCAGCGAAGCGCTGGCGTCGCAGGCGAAAATCGCGGTGGCGGTCGAAATCAACGAGCGGGCGCTGGCCGTATACCAGCGCAACTTTCCCCATCGCTCCCGCTGCGGCACAATCGAATCGCTCCCCGCGAGCTTCTTTCAGGAGGTCCAGGCCGATCTGTGGTGGCTCTCGCCTCCATGCCAGCCGTTCACGCGGCGCGGCGAGCGACGCGACTTGGACGACCCGCGGTGCGATTCGTTCGTCCACGTGGTGCGACAGATCGACCGCCTCGCTCCGAAGTATGTAGCCCTGGAGAACGTCCCCGAGTTTGCGGGCTCGCGGGCTCATACGTTACTGCGGGAAACGCTCGACCGCCGCGGCTACCGCGTCCTCGAAGTAGTCGTCTGTCCAAGCGAGCTTGGCCTGCCCAACCGGCGGCGGCGATTTTACCTTGTCGCCGGACAAACGCCCTTGGCCCCCTGGCTGCCACTTGTCAACACGGGCCGCCCCACACTTCGCGAACTGCTCGATCCCGAGCCCGATCCGGCGCTTGTGGTCGAACCGGCGATCGTGGGCCGCTACGCGCAGGCGATGGACTTCGTCGACGCTGACGATCCCGGGGCGATGACGAGTTGTTTCACCGCCGCCTATGGCCGCTCGCCGGTCCGCTCCGGCAGCTATTTGCGCGATCGCATGGGAACGGTGCGGCGCTTCTCGCCGGGCGAGATTCTGCGGCTCCTCGGCTTCGGCCGTTCGTACACTTTGCCCGAGGGGCTCGCCGCGCGGTTAGCCTGGCCGCTCTTGGGCAATAGCCTGTCGATTCCCGCGGTCCGCCGCGTCCTGGCCTGTGTTCCCGAGTTTGCTGGCCTCAGGCAATCCCAATGACCCTATCCCACTGACAAATGGCCAACGACAAGCAACCCCTCGACATTGGTCATTGGTGCTGAACATTGGTCATTCGTCAGCCGGTGGCAAGCGGAGCGGCACGCCGTCGGGAGTGGGCGTCCGCAGTGTTTCGGCGGACGGAGCCGTCGCGCTCGGCTCCTGCGGAAGCAGTTCGCCGCCGACGCCTGGCGCCGGAAGCGGATAGCGAGGTATCGGCACACCGCCCGGAAGCCCCTGACCGGGAAAGCTGAAACTGGGGGCCGCGGAAGGAGAGGCTCCGGGAGGGAGCGTGATCTGGCCGGTCAGTGCTCCGTCGCGCAAGGTCTGAGCCCGCTCCAGGAGTCGTTCTTGCGGAACAATTTCCTGCGGAATCAACTGTACATCCACGACCCGTTCGTCGCGAAATTCTCGTACTAACAGGTTCTCGGAGACAAAATCGAGCGGTGGAATCTGGTACCAAGGAGGATTGATCCTTTGGAACAGCGTTTCCGTCCGGTATCCATCCTTGATCAGGGTCAGCTTTCGCGTTCCGTAGTACACGAACGAGGATGAAACGGGGGTCGTGCCAATCTCCTGATCGTCGACAAAAACCTGAGCTCCCGGGGGAAACGAACGGACCGTCAGCCGACGGCGAACGCAGCCGGTCGAGCTGAGGCAGAGCACGGCGACGCTGAGGGCGAGGGCGCCATGAAGCAAAATGCGGACGCGCAGTGGCACAACCTGTGTTCCCCGGGGGACGAAACCAAGCGGCGAAAGTGTGAATCGGCAAAAGTCAAGCGGCGGGAGTATAGAGTCGGGGCTGCAGCGAACCAAGGTGAATCGCCCGCAGCCTGACTCTGAAACGCAGAACCACGCTGAAAACCGAGCGCCAGCAAGGTATGCTTGCATCACGGCAGCGGGGGACTAACCTGAACCGCGATAACGATTTGCGGCATCCGGCCGGGGGCAGGTTCGACTTACCGCGCTGGCGGCAGGTCGATAGAATCGGGTGGTCGCTCGTCGTGTTCGCTCGGAGGAACGTCGCCTTATTGGCTGTAATGAGTGCGAATTAACCGATAAAGGGTAGAGGGGCAGTCTGCGGCACGCGCTCGTCGGGCGGTGCCGGAGCGATTGGTGTTGGGTGAACAGAGAGGCGGGAAACCTCGCGGAAAGGTGGCGGCGGTGAGCTTTGCGACCGGCTTGCAAGTGGCCAACTTGACCGATGTCGGTATGCGCCGCACGACCAATCAGGACTCGCTGGCGCTGCTGATTGCCGATTCTGCCGAGTTGTTCCGCGACCGCGGACACCTCTTGATGGTCGCCGATGGCATGGGGGCGCATGCGGCTGGCGAATTAGCCAGCAAGCTGGCGGCCGACGGCGTGCCGCATCTCTATCACAAGTACCGCGATGTTCCCGCTGCCGAAGCCCTGCTGCGGGCCGTTCGCGAGACCAATGCCGAAATCCACCGCCGCGGCACGGCCAACGCCGATTTTCACAACATGGGCACGACCGCCAGTATCCTGGCGATCTTGCCGCAGGGGGCGATGGCGGCGCACGTCGGCGACAGCCGCATTTACCGCTTGCGGGGACAAACGCTCGAACAACTGACGTTCGATCACAGTCTGCAGTGGGAACTGCGCGCCTCCGGACAAGTCCCCGAAGGTTCGGAGTTTGCCTCGTCGATTCCGAAGAACGTGATTACCCGCTCGCTCGGCCCTAATGCCAACGTGCAGGTCGACATGGAAGGTCCGCACCCGATCCTGCCGGGAGACACGTTTCTCCTGTGCAGCGATGGGCTGACGGGGCGCGTGGAAGATGTGGAACTGGGGGCGATCCTGGCCTGCCTGTCGCCGCAGGACGCCGTGCGGGCCCTCGTCGATCTGGCCAACTTGCGCGGCGGTCCTGACAACTCAACCGTGATCATCGCCCGCGTCGTCGGGCACGAGGCGGCGACCGGAAGCGTTGGGAGTCAGCCGCTCTGGCTCGACGGCGGCAGCACTCCGCAACCCGTGCATCCCGCCCTCTGGATTGCCGCGGCGGCGGCGCTGGTGGTCGGGGGCGTTTTAGCCGCTCTAGCGTATTGGCTTCCCGCGGCGATCTCCCTCGGCGTCGCGGTGCTGGCCCTCGTCATCGCGCTGGTCCAGCGATACGGCGGAGGCGGCGCGGGAGGAGCAGGCGGCGGGACAATGCTTGGCCGGGGGCCGTACACCCGCGTCGAATGTCCCCCGAATCACGAGCTCGTCGACAAACTGGCGGCGACGCTCGCCGAATTGCGAGAAGCCGCACACGACGGCTCCTGGTCGATCGAGTGGGGACCGATCGACTCGCTCTGCACCAAGGCGGCGGCCGCCGATCAGGCGGGAAATCATGCCGAAGCGATTCGCGGCTATTGCCAGGGGATCACCTACACCATGGAGCAACTGCGCAAGCAGCCGCCCAAGAAGGGAAGCGACTCGGCCATTGAATACTGATTGTGGACGACGGATTGCCGCTACCTGCCAACCCCAGGCAACCGAGGGTGCCCAGCCAGCGTAGCGATAGAAGGCGGTTACCCGGCGGCCGGGAATTCGGGCGGTTCTCGGCGCATCTAAGGTTTCAGCCCGAGTTGCCGAAACACTAGGGAGGAAAGCACAAGTTCGCGGACAAATCGACGCGGTAGTCCGCGAAACGTCGAGCGGGTTGGGAGCCATTTACTTGAGTAGGACCGCTTCGACAGGTTTGGTTTTCGCTTTCCTCTACCACCGTTGATCACCACCCTAGCCCTCAACCTATAATTCCCCCGGGCGCAAATTCTCCGCCTCCGGAGTTGCCTGTGACTGAAAAGCTGCGAGTTCTGTACGTTTGCAATCCCCAGAGTGGGCTCGCCGAGCTCCCCGCGACGCTGCGGGAATCGGCTGAGGTGGTCGTGGTCCACAACCCGCTCCGGGCGCTAGCCCTGATCTCGCGCGAATCGTTCGACGGCATCTACGTCACAGCCGACCACTTTCAGGCGGCGGTCCGCCTCCGCCGGCTGCTGGAGAACGATCGCATTCTCGACGGAATGCCCGACGCCGTGGCTCTCCTGGACTCCGATTTCACCATCCTGTGGGCTAATCACCAACTCCTGCGGTGGTGCAATCGGGGGAATGTCGTCGGCGAGCGGTTCTTTGCGGCGCTTGGGAATCCGGATGTCGTGGGGTGCGATGGCTATCCGCTCCTGCGGGCCCTGCAAAGCGGCGTGGCCAGCAGCTCACTCCTCAAGCTGTCCGACGGCCGCTTCTACCAGATGCACGCGGCCCCGATCAGCGATCCGACCGACAGCGCCAAGCACCTGGTGGTGACGATTCGCGATGTGACGACCGAGACGCTGCAGCAGCAAAAGCTGGAAGCGATTCAGGACGCCGGCCGCGAGCTGGCCGACCTGAAGCCCGACGAAATCTTCGCGATGCCGGTCGAGCAGCGGATCGACATGCTCAAGGCCAACATCCTGCACTGCACGCAGGACATCCTGAAGTACGACGTCGTCGAAATCCGCCTTCTCGATCAGCCGACGGGACGCCTTGTTCCGCTGCTCGAAGTCGGGATGGACACCGAGGCTGCGGGCCGCGAACTCTTCGCCAGCGAAAAGGACAATGGCGTCACGGGCTTCGTCGCAGCGACGGGCAAGAGCTACCTGTGTGAAGACACGGCTCACGACCCGCTGTATCTGACTGGCGTGACGGGCGCCAAAAGCTCGCTCACCGTGCCGCTCAAGCTGCACAACGAGGTGATCGGCACGTTCAACGTCGAAAGCCCGCAGCCGCACGCCTTCACGGACAGCGACTTGCAGTTCTTGAAGGTCTTCTGCCGCGACGTAGCGATGTCGCTCAACACGCTGCAGCTGCTCGTCGCCCAGCAGCTCAATGCCTCGCAGGAGAGCGTGGCCCGAATTCACAGCCAGGTGGCATTGCCGATCGACGAGATCGTCGCCGACGCAACGTTCATCGACGAAGAGTGCCAGAATCTCGATCCCGATACGCGGGCCCGACTGAAGAAGATTCTCGACAACGCCAGCGGCATTCGCGACGTGATCCAGCAAGTCGGCCGCTCGCTGCCGCCCGGCGACATCTACACCCCGCCCCCCACTAGCGAGAAGCGCGACAAGCTCAAGGGGATTCGCGTGCTGGTTGTCGATTCGGAGCCCGATGTCCGCAATGCGGCACACGTCCTGCTTGAACAGCATGATTGCCGGGTGCAGACGGTCCGGCATGGGGCCGAAGCAGCCTCGCTATTCCGGCACAATCTGCACCATCGACAGTACGACGTCGTGATCGCCGGGGTGACGCTCCCCGACATGACGGGCTACGACCTGATGATGCGGCTCAAACCGATGGTCGACCGGGTGCCGCTCATCCTGACGCAGGAATTCGGCTGGGACGCTGGCCACACGCTGGTAAAATGCCGGGCTGCCGGACTGCACCCTAGCGGCTGTGTGATTAAACCGTTCAAAGAGCGTCAACTGCTCGACACGGTCGAAACGATCATCGAATGGAGCGATGGCAGCCGGGCGTAACCTAGGATTGCGGGGCCCATCGGCCTTTTCTCCGTCCCGGCAGAGGTCCGCAGCGAACTGATGTCCCTGTTGCTCGACCTCCTGCTTGCGATCGTCGCCTTTCTCGGGCACTTCGCCCTCGCGGTCTGGCTGTTCAATCGGCTGCATGCCGTGCCGTGGCCGGTGAAGCGGATCAAGATTCTCGAACGCTTGCTCCTGCTCGTCGCCGCCATCGTTGCGATCGCGTTTGCGGTGCACACCCTGCTGGCGGGCGGGCTGTTTTTTGCGCCGCCGGGGTGGAATCTGTGGAAGCTGTATGCGGCGTTTAGTCTCGTGATGGCAGGGCTGGCCGTGCCGCTGTGGGTATTGCCGAAGCTTGGTGAGCGCGTGCCGGCGGCGCTCCTGGCGAATGAAACGCAGGTGATCGATGTGGAGGCGAAGCTCGGCTACGCCCCGATCGCGGGCACGCAGGCTCGCGTGCTGGCCCGCTTTCCAGGGAACGAGTACCTTCGACTCTCGGTACACCGTAAGGAGCTGCGAATCCCCGGATTGCCGCCCGCTCTCGAGGGGCTGTCAATTGCGCACCTGTCGGACCTGCACATGCTGGGCAACCTGACCGAGGAGTTCTATGCCGAGGTAGTTGCCGCGACGCAGGCGCTTTCGCCCGACGTCGTCTGCATCACGGGGGACATCCTCGAACATCCCGCATGTCTCCCCTGGATCCCGCGCACGCTGGGGCGGCTCACCGCGCCCGAAGGCCGGTACTTCATCATCGGCAACCACGAGAAACGGCTCCCTGCCGTCGCCCCGCTCCGCGAGGCCATGGTCGCCGCGGGCTATGTCGATCTGGGGAGCCGGACGGAGCAGGCCCAGTGGCGCGGCGAGCCGGTCTGGCTCTCTGGCAGCGAACGCCCCTGGTTCGGCAGCGAGCCGCCGCCGCCAGACGACGATCGAATGCAGGACTCGCGGGCCCTGCGAGTGCTCCTGTCGCATTCGCCCGACCAATTTCCGTTCGCCGTCCAGTCCGGGTATGACCTGATGCTCGCCGGGCACACGCACGGCGGACAGATTCGCCTCCCCGGAATTGGCGCGCTGATTGCCCCGAGCTGGTACGGTTGGCGCTATGCCGGCGGGACCTACGACCTGGGGTCGACGATCATGCATGTCAGCCGGGGCATTTCCGGCAAGCAGTCGATCCGGTGGCGCTGCCCGCCGGAGATTGCGCTCCTCGTGCTGCGGTCTTGAGGCGCACTGTTTGCCTCAAGCCGGCGTACTGGTCTCTTCAGCCTCTTCCACCGTTTCTTCAGGGAGAACGAGGCCCGTGGCCCGTTTGACCAGGATCGTCGCATACGCGCCGCGGGGGAGCGTGAAGCGAATCGTCAGCTTCTGCCGCCGCGGGTAGAGATCGTCGGCCTCCGCTTCGGAAGCAAGTTCCGCCGGCTGCATGATCGCCGGCCGTTCTCCCTTCGAGAAGAACGTATCGCGCGGGTATTTGAGCCGCATCTGCCGCAGTTCGAGCCCTTCGGCCGCGAGCACTCGCTGATACAGCGACTCGAACGGACTCCCCTCCAGGTGCAGCCGGGCCGAAGGGAGTGGCAGGCGCAGACCCGCCAGCTCGTCGCGCTGTGCCGGATCGAGTCGGCGGAAGAAGGGAATCTCGCGGCCGCCGATCGATTCGCTCGCCAGTTGCTCGGGCCGGCAGACCACTCGCAAGAGCTCCGCCAGAATCTGATTCCAGATGTGGCTCTGAAACGCGGCCAGCCAGATGCTCCGCAGGTCCTGCCGCACGAGGGCCAGCGCCCGGCGAAAATCGCCCGGCTTGTCGGCCAGATACGTGACGATGCTCCGCCGGTGCGAACGGTCGAGCAGCGCCTTGGTTCGCGGCCAGTCGCCCCAATTATCGCGCAAGAGCTTCTTCTGCTCGCGGTCGTGGGGCCGATCGTGCACATTCGGCTCGGCCAGGGCCAGCCACAGCGCCCGCTCGTAGTCTCCCAGGCACCAGGGCCGGGCGATGAACTCGCCCGACTCGCCGAGCGAGCCGAACCGCTGTTCGTCGAAGTAGTTGGCCAGGCCGCTGGCGGCGATTTCCTCCAGGGCCGTCGTCGCTCGCGCGAGCGCCTCGGCCGAGAGGTCGCGAAGGACGATCGTGAACCGGTTGGCTACGATGTCGCGGGCCTCAATCGGTCGGCTGGTCCAGCCGACATGCACGAGTTCCAGGTGCGTTTCGCTCAGATTGTGCCGCGGACCGCCGCGGATCGTGACGAACTGCGTCGTGTGAGCGTGTTTGTCTTTCAGCCCGGCATACGAGACCTGCCCCCGCGAAAGGTTCCAGTGGGCCAGGATCGCGTCGATCGCCTCGGGCGTACCGAGCGACTCCTTCGTCAGCCGATACAGCGCAAACGGCCCGCCCCGCGCATCGAGCGAAATCTGTTCTTCGACCTGAAAATCGGCCGGGAGCCGTTTGAGTTTCATAGGGGGAGGGGTGAGGAGCGAGGGCTGGGAGCTAGGGCTAGGGAGGAGTGCTGGTGGCTAGTGGCTCGTGGCTGGTGTTAGGAGGTTCTTTTTGGCTTGGCAGCGTCACGAGAAATGCAGCATTCGCACCGTTTTCACTACGCCAACGGCGTTACACAACAAAGCCCG
>JALORD010000059.1 GCA_025459145.1 Pirellulaceae bacterium
TTCCCGTACATACCGTTCATTGAGCCCCGCGAGTTTCGCCAGTTCCAGGCATGTCAGCGGCGGCTGCCCGGCCATCGTGTCGAACAGCCCGGTCCGATGCCCGAGCGACAGCATCAGCGTCACCGCCGAGCCGTTGATCGTGGCCAAAAGCCTCTCGGCAAATGCATCAGCCCGCGCCTGATCGTTCGGCTCGGCATGTAGCGCACCGGTCGAGACTTCTCCCATCAATACGGTCATCGACGTTCTCCTCTGCGACTGTGAAAACCAAAAACTCCCGCTCCCGCGACCCCAAGCAACAGGGCGATCGCTCTCGGAACGGCTCCAGACCTCACTAAGCGGAAAGGAGACGGAAATGTGTCGCGAAAAGTTCGCGTTTTTCGTAAGGCCCTGTCATCAAAGCAGTTACCGATTGGTAATCGCTGGGTTGTACGAACGCGCAGCGCTGCCTCGATCCTTCAACACGGCCTGAGTTCCGTGGAAGGTCAGGTCTCAGAGGACCAATAGATGAACCGGGACGACGTCTATAATCCACAATGCGCAAGCATTTCGGCTGGCGTCACGACATAGCTCGCGTAGAAGGGGCCGAATTCGGCGTAGCGGGCGCTCGCTTCGTCGAACCGCATTTTGTAGACGATTTCGGTCAGGTACTGCGGATTCTTGGCCCACAGCGTGACGCCCCACTCCCAGTCGTCCAGGCCCACGCTCACCGTGATGAGCTGCTGCACCTTGCCCGCGAAAGCCATGCCGCTTTTGGCGTGTTCGGCCATCATCTTGTTCCGCTCCGCAAACGACAGCAGGAACCAGTTCTCGCCGACCTTGCGCTTCTTGTTCATCGGGTAAAAGCAAGTCGCCGGGTACGGAGGAAACTCGGGCGTCAGCCGTTGGCGGTTCATCATCGGCAGCCGGTCAGCGTAGGCCTTTAGTTTGGCAGCATACGCGGGGCTCCCCTCGGCATCTCCTTCGGCGACGAGCTTCTGGCCGTACTGCTCGACCGACGGAACGTACTCCGAAATCTCGGTCACCGAGACAAACGAGTAGGTCGGCACTAGCGCCGGGCCGAGCGGACTGGCCAACAGCCGCTGGTTCACGCGTTCGATTTTGAGCGGGTGCGGATCCATCAGCATCAGGCTGAAGTCGGCCTTGTGACCGCTGACGACGCTCGTCTGCAGTCGTTGCGGGGATTCTGTACCCGCCGGATCGAGAATTGCCGAGATCGCCTCGCGGCCAGCCTGCAATTTGTCGGGCGACATCGCGGCAAGTGCCGACCGGTCGAAGCGATAGTAAAAGTGTGAGCAGTGCCAGCCTTCGGTCGGTTCGAGGCTGATCGGCACTTGCGGCGGAGCAGGCGGGCGTCCGGTGGACATGGCGGCTCTAATATCGGGGAAAGGGGCGTGCGTTCGATGGGAACGCAAACTCAAACCGGCTATCTTAGCAAGTCGCTCGGCGGAGCGTTGCGGCGGTTGACGGTGCCCAGCGGCTGTATCATCTCAGGCCAATTTGGTCGCGATCCACCAAGTGGTCCCGCCAGCGTCTTTCACGCCTCCCCGCTTGTCCTCGTCCTGCTTCTGAACGGGCTCTTGCACCGAGGTTCCCCCTGCGACTAGGGCGCGCTGGTACGTGGCATCGACGTCGGGAACATAGATGTGCACATTCGCTGGGAGCGGCGGCCACGCTTCGTTGCCATCAGCAATCATGACCACGCTCTCGCCGATCCGGACTTCGGCATGCATAATTCGTCCATCGGGATCGGGAAAACGCCGCAATTCGACCGCGTCGAGGGCTTGGACCAGAAACGCAATTGTGTCGGCCGCGCCGTGCACGATGAGGTACGGCGACACCGTACTGTATCCTTCCGGCTTGTAAGAAATCGTCATGGGACTAATTGATTGCAGAGATAGCTGAGCCAGTCGATTAGGTAGAGGGTTGATTTACAGAGGCTGCTGAGAGCGATTGCAGGAGTTCCTGCAGTTCCGGAAATCCAATCGGTTTGGTCAGGTGCCGGTCGAATCCAGCTAGCATCGCTTCGCGGCGATCTGACTCCTGGCCATAACCAGTCAATGCAATAAGCGTCGGCTGGCGGGCAAGCGGCAATCTGCGAATGCTCCGTGCGAGTTCGTGGCCTGACATCTGCGGCATGGCGACATCCGAAATGACCACCTGCGGAGCATACTTGGGAATGTGCTCGAGGGCTTCGGCGGCCGAGTTCGCGACAAGCACGTCCTGCCCCAGCTTGCCCAGCAGCCGGCTGAGCAGGTGCGACGCCGATTGGTTGTCGTCGACCACCAGAATCCGCAGCGTAGCGGCGGCCGCGGGCGGCGAGGATCCGACCGACGGTTGTCTGGGCTGATCGGCGCGAACATCTTCACAAATCAATGGGAGGCGAACCGTGAATTCGCTCCCCTCCCCCCTTCCGGCGCTGTAAGCCGCGACGGTGCCGCCATGCATTTCGACGAGCGTTTTGACGAGCGTCAGCCCGATTCCCAAACCGCCATGCGAGCGGGTATTCGAACTATCAACCTGATTGAATAGACCAAATATCTGCTCGAGCATCTCGGGAGGAATCCCCTCGCCGTTATCCCGAATGCGGATCACGGCGTGACTCCCTTCAGCTTCCGATTCGAGCTCGATCCGCCCGCCTGTCGGGGTGTACTTCGCGGCATTCACAAGCAGATTGCCGACGATCTGGGCGAGGCGGACCTTGTCCCCTTCGACGCGCAGGGGCCCGGGGGGGCGCCGGACCAGGAAATGATGCCCGGCCCGTTCCATGAGCGGCCGGGCGACGTCGACCGCGGCTTCAATTGCTTCATCGAGCCACAGACGATCCCGGCGGAGCACGAGCTTGCCGCTGGAAATCCGCGAGACGTCGAGCAAGTCGCCGATCAACTGCCGCAGTTGCTCGATCTGCCGCGTCATAACTTGCGCCAGCTCTTGCACCTGCTCGAGGCGCTGCGGCTCCGCGGCTAAAAGCTGTGCGGCGGCCACGAGCGGCGACAGCGGGTTACGTAGCTCGTGGGCCAGCGTGGCCAGGAACTCGTCCTTACGCCGGTCCGCATCGCGAAGTGCCCGTTCGGCCCGCAGCCGCTCGGCAATTTCCGCCTGTAGTGCCGCGTTGACTCGCTCGAGCTCGGCGGTACGCTGCTCCACACGCTGTTCGAGCTGCTGGTTAGCCTGGCGAATCTCCTCCTCCAGACGCTTATTGCGCAGGGCGTAACGGATTGCACGGTCCAGCGCGGCCACGTCAAGCCGGTCCTTGACCAAGTAGTCGACCGCTCCCACCTGCATCGCGAGTAGATCGACCTCCCGTTCCCGTTGCCCCGTGAGCATGATCATCGGGGCGAAGCAGCCGCGGCCAATTGCCTCGCGGATTAATTCGAGCCCCGTCCGCTCGCCGAGGCGATAGTCGACGAGATAGACGTCGTGCTCACACTCGTCGAGCGTACGCAGGGCTGAGGCATAATCGGCCACCCGGTCCAGTTGATAGGTCCCCGGCGGAAGCTCAGTAAACAGATCTTTCGTGAGCAGATAGTCGTCCTCGTCATCCTCGACGAGGAGCACTCGAATCTGCCCCAACCCATCAGGCATGCGCGATCCCCTTGGGACTCGGCAGTTCCACGATTTCGAGCCAATAGCGCCCCATCGTCGCGATGACATCCACGAGCGCCTGGAATGTGACCGGTTTGGTCACATACGATTCAGCTCCCAGATCGTACGTGCGGAGGATGTCCTCGTCGGCTTTGGAGGTTGTCATGACGACGACGCGAATGGTTTTGAGGTCAGGATCAGACTTGATGGCTTGCAGTGCTTCCCGGCCGTCCATTTTGGGCATGTTCAAATCAAGCAGAATCAAACCCGGACGCGGCGCATTCTGCGGATCGGCGTAGCGATTGCGATGGAACAGATAGTCCATGAGCTCGGCGCCGTCCTCGACAAAACGCAGGTCGTTGGCCAGCCGGCTCTCGCCGAACGCTTCCAGAGTCATCTGCCGATCATCGGCATCGTCATCCGCCATCAAGATGGTAATTGGTTTGGTGTTACGGCTGCTCATGACACGTCTCCACTTCTATTTTCTACGGGAAGGTTTACCACAAATGTCGCCCCCTTACCGGGGGCTGAAGTTGCGGTAATGGTCCCTCCATGCCGTTCTACGATACGCCTACAGATTGCAAGCCCCATGCCAGTTCCTTCGAATTCGTCGCGACCGTGGAGACGCTGAAACAATTCAAAGATTCTGTCGGCGTACACTTGTTCAAACCCCACCCCATTGTCGGCCACCGACAGCTCACACTGCAATCCTAGCGACGACTCGGCTGCGGCGGGAAGATCTGACTGCGTCAGCCGGGCCGACACGGTGACTCGCGGCGGTTCATCCTGGCGGTGGAATTTGAGTGCGTTGGAAATCAAGTTCTGCAGCAGCTGCCGCATCTGGAGCGGATCGGCGGCTATCGTCGGCAAGTCTCCCAGCACGACCTCGCCCCGGGTCCGCTGGATCTGCGATTCCAGATCGCTCACCACCTCCTGGGCAACCTGCCTTAAGCTCACTGGCTGAAAGGCCTGGCTCCGCGTCGAGACGCGCGAGTAGCTAAGAAGGTCATCGATCAACTTGCGCATCCGGCCCGCCGAATTGAGCATTCGGTCTAGGTAGTCACTCGCCTTGTCATCGAGATGCGCCTCGGAACCATCGCTGTGGCAGAGCGACTGCAGTCGATCGCCGAACGCCTGGATCTTGCGAAGCGGCTCCTGCAGGTCATGAGACGCGACGGACGCGAACTGCTCGAGTTCGCGGTTGCTGCGCTGCAATTCCTCGGCAAATCGGCGGGCTTGCTCTTCCGCCTGCTGTCGGACTTCGACTTCGGCTCGTAGCGTGGTGTTGGCCTGACTGATCGCGGAGGTCCGCTCGCGGACTCGTTCTTCAAGGCCTGCATTCAGTGCCTCCAGGCGGGCGTTGACCGCAGCCATCTCCTCCGCCGCGCGCTGCCGCAGGTTGATATCGGCAATTACAAAGTAATACCCCACGGCCGCCAAACCCATCGCCAGCGCAGTTGCAATAATTCCGCTGACGACAGCCGTCCAGTAGCTGAAATCGGCTTCGCGGCGACGCAGGGCCAGGTTCTTGAGCTCGATACCCTGCATCTTGTCGATGGCATCCCGGATCTCGTCCATGGCGACTTTCCCTTCGCCCTGTTTGATCGTCTCGGCAACCGCTGCATAGTCGGACGAGTCCTTGAATGCCGTCAGATTCGCATGGATCACATTGAGCCGCCATTTGGCCAACTCCTGGAGTTCCGCTAGCGGTTGTTGGTGCAGCGGCTCATCCTGGACTAGTCTGCCCAGGACTTGGATCTGCGCCTCCGCCTCCACAGCTGCCTCCTCGTAGGGCTCAAGATAGTCGCTGTGATTGGTGAGCAGATAGCCGCGCTGGCCTGTCTCGGCGTCGAGCAACGTGGTCATTACTTTGCCCAACTGCTCGAGAACTTCATGCGAATGCTCAACCGAATCTGCATGGTCGCGCAGGCGCCGTACGTTCAGGTACGTTAGCAGCGAATTGGCCAATAGCGTCGCTACAACCATCGCGAAGCCAATGAGGGCTCTGCGGCTGCGACGCTTGGGCATGGCGGCTGAAATCCTCGGTGACTGCTATTCGAAACAATAACACGGTTAGCATCACCGCCGACCACAATCGGCGACCCAATCAAGTATCGCCGACATCGGCGGCGACGCCAGCGGGGACGTTGTGCGCAGGCTAAAGTTAGCGGCCGTTTTCCGCGTCCCCCGGCGAGCGCTGCCGCGCACCATCCTTTCGAACCGCTCGCAGGAAGGCTTCGAAGTCGTCCTGAATTTGGGGAAGTCCTGCGGTGATCATGTCCCAACGCCCGTCGAGTGCGCCCCGCTCGATCGTGGCTGCAGCCCGGACCGCGTGGTTGGCACTAAAATTGGCCGCGAGTCCTTTCAGCGAATGTGCAGCATGTTGGGCCGATTCCAAGTTGCGAGCATCGACAGCCGATTGCAGCTGTGCCAGTCGGCGGGGGCAATCTTCAAGCAAAAGGCGGACCATCTCTTCATACAACTGCTGATCGAACCCCATCCGCTCGAGAGCGGCCTGTCGGTCGTACACAGCAGTGTCAGAAGATGCCTTCACTGGATCATCGCAATCTAGCGGAGTGAGCTAAGTCAGATTTTTCACTGGTAGTATAGAAGCGAACCGTGAGGCAGCAACCCACCGCCGGCCCGGCTTGTACGGGCCGGCGCTAAAAAGTCGTGGTCAACTCGCTCACGACGTCAACGAGTAAACTACTTCACTTTGTCAACCGTCGAGATCGAGAGCACCTTGCCGGCTTCGCCCGTCATCACTTGGATCTTGACCCCCATCTTGAGGTCTTCCAGCTTGCCGGGTTTGCCGTTCACAGTGATCTTGGCGTCGGAGCCAACCGTGTGTGAGTGCTCCTTCCCTGCTTCGTCCTTCATGGTGAGCTTGTTCGCGGTCACCGAAACGACTGTCCCTTCATGGGCGGCGGGGACGGCCGCATTTTGACCCGCCCTATCGGCTGGCGATGCTAAGGTCGTTCCTGCCGCCACGAGACCCAATGCCACGGCTGCCGCTCCGGCCAGCATCCATTTGCCCCACATGTTCCTTCTCCTACTCCGAGTGCATGTTGCGAGGACGGCGTCTGGATGGCGCCAAACCAACCTCGCTTCACAAACGCTTTTCAACAGCAATGCGAGTGCCAAACTTTGCCCCTCGTCTGGCTGGATTGGTGATATTCATTGTCTAGTAACGAGTTGCGCAAAGTTCGGTCATGCCAGTAATTGTCAGCAACTGGCAGGTGTGGGAGCGGTCGATCCAGCCTGGCCGGAGCGCGATCAGAATCAGTTGGCGAAACCACCGCTGGCTAATCGGCGACGCCCCGATCCCGGTAGTGAGCTTCACAGAGCCATGTCGCCGCAGCGGCCTGCTGCTTCTTGATTCGCACGACGAGGTCGATCCCGGTCTTCTCCAACTCCTCGCGAGTTGACTCCAGCCGGCTCTCATGACTGGCCACCTTGCTGGCCCGTGCGGCCAACTCCTGCAGCGATTCATGAAACTTGGCATAGGCCTCGAGCAGCAGTTCATCCTCCTCGACCATCTGGTCTACCTGGTGCAGTAGTTCAGGGTCGACCTTGGTGATTTCGTCGTATTGAACGTGCAGAATCGAGCGCAGATAACGCGTCCAGTCGAGACCGAATGTCGCCGCGGCCTCGCGTACACCGGTAATCCACGATTGGAGTTCTCCACCGACCACAGGGGTCAGCAGGGCCGACTCAAATCGGTGCATCGTTTCCTGCAATGCATGCTCGACAGGCGTGACAGTCATGGTGAGTTTCTCCGAGGGATGCGAAGGTTGTCGCTTGGGGGCGTACCGAATGCGACAACCAAGGGCCCGAGCACAGTGGCTCGCAAATGACCGATCCCTCGACAAGTGCAACCCGGGTGCCAAAGCCGAGCTTCAGCACGGTAAGTCTGCTCGACATCGATTCAAAAACCGACTCAGGCGATCTGTAGATTGTCGACTGAAACAGGGATCGGCGGCGGGGCCGCTTGCGCTGGTCGTGCAAATTGAGCGATTTCGGCGAGTTGCGCAGCGGACTTTTCGAACGTGGTTCCGAGATAATCGGCCCCGGCCGCGTTGAGCGACTGTCGTTGAGTTTCGAGATCCGTAGCTCCCCAGCGGCCGACGACGATTCGGATTTGCGGAAATCGATTTCGCAGGCGCTTGCACAAATAACGCGTGTGCGTGAGGCCGCCAGGTGGCACTGCGGCGATCAGCACCACCGCTGGTTGCTCACGCTCCACTCGGTCGAGCAGTTCGCCGACCAGATGGTCGGTGCCGGTCGTCTCCAACTGATATCCGCGTAAATCGGCAAATCGTTCGAAGAGCGAGAGCGCAATAGTGTCCGCCAGATCCTGTCCCGGAATTGCCAGGACCGCCACTAACTCGCGCTCCGGCCGCGGGCCTTCTTCCTTGTCGGTGTCTGCGCCGGAACTACCTGCGAATTCAACGAACTCATGCTCGCTCATGATTTGTTCAACATCGCGCACGACTTGCTCGAACTCATCGTCGGTGATCAGCCCCGCATCCCAGTCTTGCCGTGCTAAGACGAGTGCTGGCGTGGCGATCCCATCGGCCAGGGCGATCGCAGATCGATCTGCCGCCGCGCGGCGAATGATATCGGCCGCCTCGTCCTGATCCCGGGCCAAGAGCCGCTGATAAAAAGCGACTTCGTCCGACAGGACCGGCTCATCGCCAAGTAGTACATCAAAAAAGCGTAAGCTGGGTACATACTTGCCTAGCACCACCAGGCACACTGTCAAGGGAGCCGCCAATAGCAGCCCCATCGGGCCCCACAGCCAAGTCCAAAACGCGATCGCCACGATTAGGGCCGACTGCGAAACGCCGATGCTTTGCCCGAAGACATAGGGTTCGATGACCAGGTTCGTGAGCAATTCGCAAACGATGAACAGTGCCGCAACCCCTAGCGGCGCGATCCAGCCTTCCGAAGCCAGCAAGCTCAGCCCAATGGGCAGGATGGCCGCAATCCACGGCCCAATGTAAGGGATGTATCTCAACAGTCCCGCACAGAAACCGAGCAGTAACGCGTACGGGATCCCGAGCAACCATAGCCCTCCGGCAACTACCACTCCAAAGCCCAAGTTGACGATGAACTGAGCGAGGAGGAAACGGCTGATCCGCCGCCCCGCTTCATCGAGGGCCTTGGTCGTCAGGGTCAGATGTCCTTTACCGACGACGCAGAGCATCCGACTGCGGGCATCTTCGCGATAGATTAGCAGATAGATCGCAAGCACGGCTGCCAGACCGAACGAGGCGAGCGGTTCGATCAAGGTTTGTAGACCGCCAAAAATAGTCGCCGTAGGAACCCCTTCGCGGTCTACAACTTTTACTGCTACTGCCGACTCTTCGTCGGAGTCGACAATTCCCGATTCGGGATCATCAGCCGCTTTTTTACTGATCTGCTCGACAAATTCCTGAATCCGCGCAAGGGGGGAGTCCTTGCTCGACTTCTGCAGCTCGTCGATACGTTGAATCACGTTTTGTTCATACGTCGGCAATTCCGCCGAAAACTGGATGAACTGCGCGGCGAGCATCGTGCCGAAAAAGACCGCGAGTAAGCCAGCCGCACCCAGAACCAGCAGCACCGACGGCGTACGGGGAAATCCACGACGCTGAAGCGCCGAAACCGGGGGGGTGAGCAGGAACGTCACCAACACAGCGAGCGTGACCGGAATCAAGACTGCACTCGCCACATAGAGACAGCCAATTACCAGCACGACTAATATAAACTTGACCAGCGTCGGCCAGGTTCGTTGCCAATTCGTCGTCCGTGTTTTTGCCACCGTGTCGGTACTCCTGGGACGCCGCGTACCCGCTTACCAAGGCTTTAATTTCCAGCCCAGGACGAATCCCAGGCCTAAACAAGTGATCGCTAATATCTCCGGCTTCTCGCGGGCGTACTCGCGTGCGTAAAGTAACAGATCTTCCAGCGGATGCAGTTCGCAACTGTCGAGCGAAACCGGTTCCGCGGGATAAGGGATGTCGTTGCGATAATCCATCGTCGAACTTCTGACCGATTGATTGCGAACGCTTGCCATTTTAAGGTCTCCATCTCCGTAAGGGTGGCACGACAAAGGAATCTGGCGCCCCGCGAGCACGTCCACACGCGAGGCAATCCTTGCAAATGCTGCGGTTTTGGAACTATCGATATGCCGTCCACGAACCCGCCGGACCCACCGGTTTGCTGCGCAGCCGCCGCAGCGTCTCTTTGAACCAGCGAATGTTCTGTTGCCACTCGCGCTGCGAGCGGGCGAACATCTGTAGGCTTCGCTTCAGCAGCCAGGTGCAGGCGGCGATGAGCACTAGTGCCACCGCTCCCCCCACCCCCACAACCAGTGCAAACGAGCGAGCCGCCGACAAGTCAGTGGTTTCGGCCAAGACGAGTGCGATCGTCGCCAAGGCCACTGGCACACAGCCGAGGGCCAGGATTGCTCCGAAAAGCACACCGGCGACCGGGGCAACCAAACGCGTGAGTCCCTGTTTGCCATCGATCGCGACGAGTTGCACTTGCAACTCGGCCAAAGTCACCAGATCGTGGATAAACTCCGCCGAGCTCTGCGCCACGGCACCCGAAGGGGACAGCGATTGTGCCTCGTCCGAAGGGGCACCATTTTTGTTTGAAACAGTGCCGTTTACGTCTAATTTCGTTTGATCCACCATGCGATGGCAACTCCCAAAACAAAGGCGGTGGCCAGGCTGGCTGCCGGATGATCAGCAATCACACGTTCGACCGGCTCCAGCCAGTCTTGCGCCATCTTGGTTCTTAGGGAAGATTGCGCACCTTGCTTCTTGACTTCCGGCTCCAGGTGTTCGGCAATGCGGTTGATCATGCGTTGGTCTCTCCCGTCCTGCGGATCGGCGTACCCGCCGCTAGCCCGTTGCCGGCGACCGTCGCCGCGCCCGGAGGGTGCGCGAGGTTGTCGATGAATTGGTGGAGATGTTGGTTGAGGATCGCCATTCCCCCTTGCAGGATTGTGCTCGTCACCATGCCCGCCACCATTCCCATCATTCCCGGCTTGCTGGGCTCGTTCTGTTCGACATTGACCACGAGCTTGTCCTGCTTCGCAAGTTCCAGCAAACTGGCCACATCGGGTTGGATGACGGGCTGCCGCGACGGGACGAGCAAGTACCCGACCGCCGCCGCGGCCCCCACGGCCACCCAGGGGTACGTTCGCACGTAGTGGGTCCAGTCGGTCATAACCCGCGCATTTTCGACGATGTCCTCCACCCCTTCGCGCAGCTCACGCCGCACTTGGCGCATCTGCTGCTGAATCGTGTCGGCTTGCGTCGAGGAAGTGGACATTTTGGACCTCGGAGAAGGAACTCTGTTTTGCGGGCACCACTGCTGGCTTGTTTAGCAGCCGCCCGACTCGCTGGCAGCCGACGGAGAAGGAGAAACGCCCTGTCGCCACAAATTGACGAACGAGTCGTGTCGCGTGTGTTGGCCGGTTGGCGATTCCCCTTATCCGTCGGCTGCCAGTCGAGTGGCACGGTGTTCCGCCCGGATGGCGGTTCGAGTCAATCGAGAGGACGAAGTTCCACTCGCCTCCGCGACTGGTGATTTCGAAACCTGCTCTGCTGAACTTGCCCCCCGTCGGTTAACGACTTCGGAGGGCCAGGCCCAGGACGACTCCAGCGAGCATGCCGACGCCGAAGCAGATGGCGGCTGCTTCGCCTGGATTCTGGCGAATGGATCGCTCAGCCTGCTCGTAGCCATAGCGGACCGAAGTCGCCGCCTGCTTCGAAGCATCGTTCAGGCTGGTCGCAGCTTGATTGGCGTACTCGCGGACGGTCTCGGAGGCTTGCTCCATGTATGAAGCACCATCGGCAGTCATCTGCTCGAGATACTTCTCGATCGAGCCGCGAGCCTCGCCTGTTTTACGCTGTATGACGCCAATCAGCTCGTCGACATTACCCTTCGTCGCTTGCAGGTCGTCGCCAGTGAGCTGACCCCATTTGCTGCGGAGCTTCCCTTTGATTTCGTTCCAGTTACCTTGAAGCGTTTGTTGATTGACCATTGGAGAAACTCCCTTTTGTTCGCGAGGCACTTTATTCGTTACACGCTCTGCGACTTCGCGGCGAGCGTTGTTGAAAATTGTTCTAAGCAACGCCTGTGCCACGGTCGAAGCAGTTCGAGTCCTGGAAAGTCGGGAGAACCAAACTGACGAGGGACATTCTGTTGTAAGTTGCTTCTGTGCCAGTATTTGCGACGGCGAGCTGTCTTTGCACAGGCGCCCGGTTTTCCGGCTTGCGTTTGGCAGGTCGCCGGCGGATCGTCTGCCGGCAACCTCGCTGCTGATCGATCCCCCGCCACGTTGAACGCCGGCAGTGCAACGCCCGCAGCACAGTGCAATGAAAGTGCGCCCCTTGGGAGTACAGTGCTCGTCTTACTTAACAGCACTTGTCCGCTTTGCGAGGACTTGTCTCCTCTACCATCGTCGAGGAGGCGCAAAAGAAACCCCGCGAACCATAGCTCGCGGGGTGGAATGAGACCGGTGGGACTCGAACCCACGACCCCAGCATTAAAAGTGCCGTGCTCTACCGACTGAGCTACGGTCTCTCACTCGTGTCAAAATCGAGGATCACAGCACGACGCCCGGCGGCCGTCCGGTGCTGATACCTGCGATCCTTAATCGTCTCCAGTAGTGATCCAGCCCCCTCCCAGGGGAGAAGAGGACGGGCTCGATTCGTGAGCTGCCGACGGGCCAATTCTAAGCGGCATTCGCCTGGGCGCAAAGGCGATGCCGTGACACCGCAAACTCAGGCCGAACAACGGACTGTCATCCTTTTATCCGACTTTACATTTCCACTATGCACGCATGGCAACTGGCCCGTGGATTTGACTCCACAGGGCTTAGAAGGTTCGCGGCAAATTGGTCCCTGCGAATTCTCTTGACCACCGGAAGCGGCTGAGTAGTTGTCGCGGGTTGTGAGTTCTCGGCAGCCCGATTAGCATGGCCGAACAGGCACCAGCGACACGCGGGCGTGGCAAATGCCGCCGTCATCTCAGGAGTTAACAGCGTTCCATGAGTACGGATTTACGGGGAAAAGTAGCCGTCGTAACCGGGGCGAGCCTGGGAATTGGCCGGGCGACGGCTCTGGCACTTGGCCGGGCCGGCGCCAGCGTCGTCGTGAATTACCGCAGCAACGCCGACAAGGCGGCCGAGGTGGTCCGCGAGATCGAGGAGAGCGGCTCCCGGGCAATCGCCCTGCAAGCCGATGTGGCCGATCAAACGGCTGTCGAGGCGGTGGTCGCTCGCGCCGCGGAGGAGTTCGGCCGGCTCGATATTGCGGTCAGCAATGCCGCCTATAGCGACCGCGAGCTTTTCTACGAGGCCGACATGGCCGGCTTTCGGCGGACGGTCGACGTGACGATGTGGGGGGCTTTTTACCTGATGCGGGCCGCTTCGCAGCAGATGATTCGGCAGGGGGGCGGCGGAGCAATCGTCCTGGTCAGCTCACCGCACGCCTTCATCCCGGCCCCGAGAGCGATGGCCTACAATATGTCTAAGGCGGCGATTGAGCATGCCGCCCGGACCGCGGCGATCGAAGTCGCCGAGTTCAAGATTCGGATCAACGTCATTCAGCCCGGCTGGACCGATACGCCGGGCGAACTCAAGTTCGCCAGTCGTGAGACGCTCGAAACGGCGGGAGCCAAAATTCCGCTCGGCCGCCTCGGCAACCCTGAGGAAATGGCCGAGGCAATCTTGTTCCTGGCCGATCCCCGCCACAGCTACCTGACGGGTGCGGCGCTGCTCGTCGACGGCGGGATCAGTCTTCCCTGGTGGGCCAATCGGGGCTCGGCCGCTCCCGGCTAGTGAACCTTCCCTCCGCCCTTGCCGTATCGCCTCCATGTCCTCTCAATACCTGCTGCCATGTTCGTGTGGTAAGAACTTGCGGGTTGTCGCTGCTCAGGCTGGCGAACAGGTCGCGTGCAGTTGCGGAAAAAGCGCTTCCGTGCCGACGTTGCGGGAGCTACGCAAGCTCGAACCCGCGCCGCCGGAAGCCGGTTCCCAGGCCGCCACGGGATGGAATGCCTGGAACGGCCTGATTTTCTCGGGCGGAGCGTTTTTGTGTCTGGCCGCAATCATTGGAATGTTCTACGCGGGTGTCATGATTTTCCGGATCGAGCAATCCGGCGCGACGGAAGATGTTAGTGCTGTGATCAATGAGGAAGAAGCAAAACGAGTTGACGAATTGACCCCGGAGATGGCGCTGTCGCTGTACGATGACATGCGGGCCGAGGGGCTTGGCCACAAGCATGAACCGTACTGGATTACCTACCGCCGCATGGCGAAGGAACAGCAAACCCTTCTAATCGCCAGCGGCATCTGCCTGCTCGCCGGCCTTGCGGGAATGGTGCTGTCGTCAAGACTGCGGCCGAAAGTCGTTCCTTAGCGGCGTTCGGTCGGCATCGGCACGAGGACGATGTCGTGGTTTTCGCCCCGGACGGCGCGTTTTGCACGAGTTGGCCGCGCGAACAACGACAAATCGATCGCGCCCAAACTTAAGGGGAAGACGATCGTCGAGAAGTCCCAAACTGGGCTGTAGCGGGGCCGAGACTCGGGCACCCCCGCACGCCGACACCCAGTACGCCCCGCCACTCCCCTATCCCGATTTGCCGGGGGGGTGCTAGGATCGAATATGTCTAGCTGCGCAGGGTGCTAACCGTCGCGGCTGTGCCCTAGGGACGCGTGAAACGCGTCGAGTCGCCCAGTTACTGTATTTTTGCTACCCTTCTATGCGCCGCACGGATATTCGCAACATCGTCATCATCGCCCACGTCGATCACGGAAAGACGTCGCTGGTCGATTGCTTCCTGAAGCAGAGCGGCCAGTTCCGCGACAGCGAGCTCGATCACGAGTGCATGCTCGACTCAAACGAGCTGGAGCGTAAACGGGGGATCACGATCCTCGCGAAGAATATCGCGCTCCCTTACAAAGGGGTGAAAATCAACATCATCGACACGCCGGGCCACGCCGACTTCGGCGGCGAGGTCGAACGGGTCGTCCGGATGGCCGACGGGGCGATCGTCCTGGTCGACGCAGCCGAGGGTCCGATGCCTCAGACGCGGTTCGTTCTAAGCAAGGCCCTCGAAGCGGGCCTGCGCCCGATCGTGGTGATCAACAAGATCGATCGCCCCGACGCTCAGCCACACTCGACGCTCGACGAAGCGTTTGGGTTGCTGATGGAGTTGGGGGCGGACGAGCACCTGGAAGATTTCAAGTATTTGTTTGCGAGTGGCCGGGAAGGGTACGCAACGGCCGATCCAGCGGTCCGAACCGAGTCGATTCACCCAATTCTCGACATGGTGCTCGAATCGGTCCCCGGGCCGGAGGTCGACGAGGAAGCGCCGCTGCAGATGCTCGTGACGACTCTCGACTGGTCGGAGTTCGTCGGCCGAATCGCTATCGGCCGGATCAAGTCGGGCAAGATTCAGGTGGGGCAGACGATTGCTGTGATGAAGGCCGAGGGAGTCGTCGAGGCCCGCGTCACACAGCTCTTTACTTTTGACAAGCTCGGGCGGGTGATGGTCGACGAGGTGACGGCAGGGGACGTCTGCGCCGTGGTGGGAGTTGCCGATGTCGATATCGGCGATACGATCTGCCACCGCGAACATCCACGAGCTTTACCGCGACTAACTGTCGACGAGCCGACACTGGAAATGATCTTCTCGATCAACAGCTCGCCGTTTGCTGGGCGCGAAGGAAAGTATGTGACCAATCGGCAACTCCGCGAGCGGCTGTTCAAGGAACTCGAGCGGAACGTCGCCCTGCGGGTTACCCAGGTCGAAGGGAGCGATTCTTTCGCCGTTTCCGGGCGGGGTGTCTTGCACCTGTCGGTGCTGATCGAAAACATGCGCCGGGAAGGGTACGAGATGTCAGTCGGCAAGCCGCGGGTCATCACCAAACAGATCGACGGCGAGCTGCATGAGCCATTCGAGACGCTGGTGGTCGAAGTGCCATCCGATAAGTTGGGAAGCGTTATGGAGCTGGTTGGGGCACGTCGCGGCGAGCTCGAAGAGATGCACGTCCGAGGGGAGTTTACCCACGCCCGGTTCAGCATTCCGGCCCGCGGGCTGATCGGCCTGCGAACGCGCATGCTCAATGCGACGCAGGGAACCGCCGTGATCCATCACCGGTTTGCTGGCTACAAGCCCACGATCGGCGAACTGCCGCGGCGGCCCAACGGAGTCATGATTTCGATGGTCTCGGGTCGGGCCAACGCCTACAGCTTGAATACGCTTCAGGAGCGGGCTGACCTGTTCGTCACGCACAATGATGAGGTGTACGAGGGGATGGTCGTCGGCGAAAACGCTCGCGATAACGACTTGGCGGTGAATCCGACGAAGGAAAAGAAGCTCACGAACATGCGTGCCAGCGGCAGCGACGAAAACATCCTGCTCAAGCCGCCGCGAAAGATGGACCTCGAAGCGGCCCTCGAATACATCGAGGACGACGAACTGGTTGAAGTGACGCCAACGAGCGTCCGCCTGCGGAAGATGCGGCTGAGCGAGAACGACCGCAAACGCGAGCAGCGGCGTCAGGAAAGCATGGTCGCGAGCGGGTAAGTTTTCCGTCTACCGGATCTGGCGGTCGGTGCAGATTGCTCTCCGCGACTTTGCGAAACCCTCACCCGACCCTCCCTCTTCGTGGGCGGGGAGTTTCTGTCTTACTGCGAATCGACGCGGGCCCAGAACGGATGTTGCCGGTCACCGCGGGTCCGGGCGTCTTCGAGCAGCGTGCCGATGCTCGGTGTGATGTTGCGCTGAGCGCGGTTGTTGATCGTGACCGAGACTTTCTCGTCGAAGTTCACCAGTTCTGGCGCGAGCCAGACGGTGACCT
>JALORD010000412.1 GCA_025459145.1 Pirellulaceae bacterium
CAGTCGCTCCTCGATGGGCAGGTTTTGCTGGCCGTCGCCATCAACCCGGAATCGCGGGTTAAAGTGCTCCGCGGCCCCGCCCCGGCGATGCTCCAGCAGGCCGGCTACACGCCCGTCGTCGTCAAAGTGATCAACGAGGCGGCCATTACCAAACGGCTTAAAATCACCAGCCCCCAGGCGGGGCTCGTCTTCGCCGGCATCGCCGACTTGAGCCTCCAGCGCCAGCAACAGCCCGCCTTGGGCGAGAATCCGAACACGTCGGGAGCCACCGACCGCTTTCTAGCCGTAGAAATGTTCGACGAGCCGCCGCTTACGCGCTCGCTCAGCGGTCTGGCCGTCGAGTACGCCGTCGCCCTGATTTACAGCCACGAAGCAGGCAAACGCGAAGCGACGATCGGCTTCGATGTCGAGCAAGGGAACCAGGACTTGGGTTTTCGGGGGGAAGTGCCGGTCCTGTTCGATGTGCGCCCCGCCACGGCGATGCGGCTGTCGATTCTTGATGATGACGGCCAGCCGACGGTCGCCAAACTGCTCGTGCGCGATGCCCAAGGGCATGTCTTTCCGCCGCAGGCCAAGCGGCTGGCCCCCGATTTTCCGTTTCAGCCGCACGTCTACCGAGCTGACGGTCAGACGCTCGTACTACCGCCAGGCAAGTTCACACTCGAGTCGAGCCGCGGGCCGGAGTACGTCGTTCAGCGGCGGGAGATCGAAATCCCTGCCCCCACAGTAGCCTCCGAACGCCCCAGCGAGGCAGCGCTCGAGATCCGCCTCGAGCGTTGGATCGACACGCCGGCTTTAGGCTTCTTCTCGGGCGATCACCACATTCACGCCGCCGGCTGTGCCCACTATACGAGCCCGACCGAAGGGGTCACGCCCGAGGACATGCTGCTGCAGGTCAAAGGCGAGGGGCTCAATGTCGGCTGCGTGCTCACTTGGGGACCGTGCTTTCTCTACCAGCGGCAGTTCTTCGCCCCGAAACCGAGCGACCTGTCGGACCGGGCGACGCTACTCAAGTACGATCTCGAAATTAGCGGCTTCGGGTCGCAGGCGCTGGGACATGTGTGCCTTTTGAACCTGAAAGACCAAACGTATCCCGGTTCCGAGGGGCTCTCGACCAAGGGCTGGCCCACCTGGACGACCCCAGTCCTCCGCTGGTGCAAGGAGCAAGGCGGCGTCACCGGCTACGCCCACTCGGCGAGCGGCCTGTGGATCGATGAGCGAGCCGCCAGCAGCCGGCTCCTCGCGCGGTTTGATAGCAGTGGCGACAAAATGCTCAGCCGGGAAGAAGCGGCCGCGGCCTTGTTGCCGGAGCCGTTCGACCGGATCGACGCCGACCGGGACGGCATGCTCCTGGAAATGGAACTCGTCGCAGCCCACGCGCGAGCGGCCGAGCAACTGCCCAATCTGGCGATCCCCGAGATGAACGGCGTCGGAGCGATGGAATTGCCCGTGGCGGTGGCCGAAGGCGTGTGCGACTTCATCAGCAGCATGGACACGCGCCGAATCCAGGAATGGAACACCTGGTACCACGTGCTGAACTGCGGCTTTCCGCTGAAGACGAGCGGCGAGACCGACTTTCCCTGCATGAGCAGCCAATCGGTCGGCACCGGGCGAACGTATGTCCGGCTGGGTCCAGGGGCAAAGCTCGACTATACCGCCTGGTGCGAAGCGCTGCGGGCCGGACGGTCATACGTGAGCGACGGCTATGCCCACGCGGTGGAGTTCCGCGTCGCGGATGTACGCCCCGGCGAAGGCGACGTGAAACTGGCATCTCCGGGTAAGGTACGCATTGTCGCGCAGGTCGCGTTTGCTGCCGAAACACCGCGCGCCGTAGCCCACGGCGGAATCGTTCCGCCGGCGGGGAAGAAAGTCGTCGGCGACACGGTCGAATTGCACGGCCCGCGGCCGGACGAAATGCTCAAGGGCGGCCTGCGGCTGGTCGAGATCGTCGTCAATGGCCTACCTGTCGCCAGCCGCGAAGTTCCCGCCGATGGCAAGGTGCACGACCTCGCATTTGAGGTTCCGATCGAGCGGAGCAGTTGGGTCGCGCTGCGGCACTTTCCCCAGCTGCACACGAACCCCGTGAACGTTCTGGTCGCGGAACAGCCAATTCGGGCCAGCCGCGAAAGCGCCCAGTGGTGCCTCGCCGCGATTGACCTCCTCTGGAAAAACCGCGAGCGGACGATTGCGCCAGCGGAACGCGGCGCCGCCCGGGCCGCCTTCGAGCGGGCCCAGGACGTTTACCGGCGAATCGCGGCCGAAGCAGGACCGGCGGATTCCCCCGCGAATTGAGTCTCTGGTTTCAAGTTTCAGATACCGCGTGTGGTCTCCACCATGAAACCTGAACCCAGAAACTAGTTGCTCCCAATCTGTCACCGCCTTGGACACATGGCTCCCGCAGGCCATACTCAAAGAGAGTTCGCCCGAGGCATTCTTTCTTCGCGCCGCAGCCAGGCCCTTTAGGCAGCAGTATGGTCAACACGCTGTTCCTGCCCGAGCTGCGCGAGATGCTGGCGGAGCAGAATACGCAGGAACTGTGTGAATTCTGCACGGCGCTGCACCCGGCCCGCACGGCCGAGTTCATGGAGGGGCTGGAGCCTTCTGACGCCTGGGCAGTTTTGCGGCATGCGGAGCTCGCGCTGCGCGAAGAAATCTTTGCGTATTTCCCGCACGAGAAGCAGGTCGAGATCATCGAGTCCCAGGACCGGGCTGAGGTGGCCGAACTGCTGGCGGATCTCGCGGCGGACGACCGAGTCGATCTCTTGCACGATGTCGATCCGGACGTTGTCGAAGAGATCCTGCCGCTGTTGCCGGCCGACGAGCGGCGCGAGTTTCTGCGGCTGCGCGATTATGCCGAGGATGCCGCCGGTTCGATGATGACGACTGAAGTCGCCATGATCGACGAAGGGCTGACCGTCCGCCAGGCAATCGACGAACTCCGCCGCGAGGCCGAGCACCTCGAAACGATTTACTACATTTACATCGTCGATCAGAACCAGCATTTGAAGGGTGTGGTCACCGCTCGCCGCCTGCTCACCGCGCTGGGCAAGCCCGAGCAAAAGGTCAGCGAGCTGATGGACACCGACCTGATTGTCGTTCGCGCGAGCGACAATCGGGACGACGTCACCCGCCAGGTGGCCAAATACGACTTGCACGCGATTCCCGTCGTCGACGACCATCGCCGGCTGGTCGGCATCATCACGCACGACGACGTCATCGACGCCTTCCGCCAGGAAGCCGAGGAAGACGCCCAGCGGAGCGCGGCCGTCGCCCCGCTCGAAGATGGCTACCTGCAGACCGACATTGTCACGCTATGGTGGAAGCGGGGCGTCTGGCTCACTGTGCTGTTCGTCGCGGCCATGTTCACGGCGACGGCGCTCCGCTACTACGAGGGGCAGCTCACCAAGTGGGGCTGGCTCGTGATCTTCATTCCGCTGATCATGTCGAGCGGCGGCAACAGCGGGAACCAATCCGCCACGCTGATCATCACGGCGATGACCTCGGGAAACATCACCACGCGAGATTGGCGGACGATCCTGTGGCGCGAGCTGCGGGTGGGGCTGATGCTGGGGAGCGTGCTGGCGATCGCGGGCTTCTGCATTGCGTGGCTGCAAACGCTGGGCGAACCGCAGCTCGATGGCCAGCGGTGGTGGCCGCTCGTCGTGCCGCTCACTCTGGTCCTTGTGGTCACCTGCGGCGCGGTCACCGGCTCGCTCCTGCCGCTCCTCTTCAAACGGATGGGGCTCGACCCGGCCCTCATGAGCAACCCGTTCGTCGCCGGCATCAGCGACATCCTGGCAATCATTATCTACATGACGGTCGCGGTGACGCTGCTATCGTAGCATCCGCGAAACGCGGTGCCGTTTCATTTGACGCCGGGAAGTACGGCATGGAGCATTAGCTTATCTCGCAGGCCGAATCACTAATGACCGAGATTGTCGCCATGTTGTTGGCAAGAATTCCAATTAGGACGCGAGCAATCGTCGTTGCGATGTTGGTAGTACTCCTCGGCGGATGCAATCGTGCTGTCACACAATCTTCAGGACCAAGTTCTTTGACCGTTGACGGTGCGCGAGACGCACTGATTGCAATGGTGGCCGAGAGCAACGATTCGCTTCTACAGTCGACGCTGAATTCGCTGCGTGAAAGCAAGCCGCGTGTTCGTGGCGAAGCGATTTGCCTCGGGCCTTGGCGTTGCCATCTGCCTCAAAAGACGTTTGTCCTGACGTCGGATTCGCCCAACGTGTTCGTCGAGTATGCCGGTCGCTTCGATCAGGATCGCGACGGGAGGTGGATCGCTACGATCGATAGCATCACAAGAACGTAGGGCCTCCCCAGGTGTCGCGCCTCCGTCGAACGCGCGATTCAGGCGTCGTCGTCGCTGCGCGAAGTACGCCCCTACCCAAAAATCACCTTCTCGCTCGGCGTCCCTTCATTCAGCGTCGGCCGTTCGGGGCGGTTTTTGTGGAGGTAGGTGAGCTCCATGTTGTCGAGGCCGAGGATTCGCAGGATCGTCGCGTGGAAGTCGTGGATGTGCATCCGGTCTTCCACGGCGTGCAGGCCGATTTCGTCGGTCGAGCCGACGGTCCGCCCGCCGCGGACGCGGCCCCCGGCGAGGACCATCGTGTAGCCGGTCGGGTTGTGGTCGCGGCCGTTCCCCTTTTCGCTCATCGGCGTGCGGCCGAACTCGCCTCCCCAGATGACCAGCGTGTCGTCGAGGAGGCCCCGCTGTTTGAGATCCTTCAGCAGCGCCGCCACCGGCTGATCGACCGACAGACAGTTTTCGCTGTGGTTCTTTTCGAGGTTCGAGTGGGCATCCCACTTGCTCCCCGAGCCGGAGTAAAGCTGTACGAACCGCACGCCCCGCTCGACCAGCCGGCGGGCGAAGAGGCACATCCGGCCGTATTTTTCGGTCTCTT
>JALORD010000413.1 GCA_025459145.1 Pirellulaceae bacterium
AAACCTCATACCGCGAACGCACTTGCGTCCACGAAACAACGACGAAAATTAAGACAGCAGCGCATGATGCACCTAAGTTTACCCGTGATTCCCGCTCGGAACAATGGTCGCGTCGTAGTCATACAGCCGGTAGGTCTTGGTAATTTTTGCACCGCCCCGCTTCAGCGTGCCAAACGACAGCTTGTTGCTTTCCAGAACCCACGAAAACTCCGCTTCCTGGATTCCCCAAGCGCGAACTTCGGGCACCAGCCGGGCGGCAATCACCAGGCCCAGCCCCCATTTTTGGTACTCGGGGACGACGTTGGTGCTGATCAGCCGGACCAGTTTGATTCCCCGCTTGTTCCACAAGAGCCGCAAGAAGCCAAACGGAAATAGCCGGCCGTCGATCGCCTTGATCCGCGGGTTGTAGTCGAGCAGGCCGAACTGAGCGCCAACCGGTTTGCCGTCGATTTCGGCGACGGTGGTCATCTCGGGGACGATTAAGTGCTTGAGCGAGGCCCCCATATGCGCGATCTCGCCTTCGGAGAGGGGTGTGAAGCCCCAGGTTCCCTGGAGCGACTGGTTGTAGATGTCGAGGAACATCCGCACCTCCTCATCGAATCGCTTCCGGTCGAGGCGGCGGAGCTTAATGTCGAACCGCTTCGTGCATTCCTCGACGACGAACGCGAGCTTCTTGTCGAGCTGATCGAGCATGTCGATATGCCCCCAGAACGCGTACATATCTTCGACCTTGCGAAAGCCGGCCCCTTCGATCAAACGGGCGTAGTACGGCGGGTTGTAGGTCATCATGAAAGTGGGGGGCGAGTCGAACCCGTCGATCAAGAGGCCGCACTCGTAGTTGAGCGAAGGGTTGACCGGCCCGCGAACCCGCGCGATGCCCCGCTGGGCCAGCCAGTCTCGGGCCGCGTCCAAGAGACCGCGAGCCGCCGCAACGTCGTCCTGGCACTCGAAGAAGCCAAAAAAACCCAGCTTTTCACGATGAATCTTTTCGTGCTGCGGATTGTCGATCGCCAGCACCCGCCCGACCGGACGTCCGTCGCGCAGTGCCAGAAACGCCCCCCGCGTCGCAAAGTCGTAGAACGGATGTTTCTTAAACCCGGTCAGTTCCGCTTGATTCATCCGCAGCGGCGGTATCCAGCAGGGGTCGCCCCGGTACAGTTCCCAGGGAAGCTGCAGAAACGCACGTTCTTCGCGGGGTGATTCGACCTGTTTGATCAGAAGGCTGGACATGGCAAGCTGTGTGTCGCAGTTCGAGGCATGTCGGTTCGGCAGAAATTTTCCGATGCGCCGGGGCCGGGCTCGTCCAGCCCTCGGCTGTTGATTTCTCGCCGTCGGGCGATGATAGTCGAAATCAGCCTCAGCGGGGATCGCTGAGGCGGACTCCAGAGATGTGGAAACTACGGATGGTGCGACAAGTAGAGCGGTATCTGGTAACGGGCGCGACGGGACTTGTCGGCAACAATGTCGTGCGCCGACTGCTCGCCGCCGGGCACTCCGTCCGCGTGCTGACGCGTCCCGGCGGCGATCCGCGCCCGCTGGCCGGTTTGCCTCTCGAGATTATTCCGGGAGACATCCGCGATCGAGCGGCTGTCGAGTTGGCCTGCGAGGGGGTCGACATCGTCATCCACGCGGCGGGGCATGTGGCGATCGGTTGGACGGAAGGAGCATTGCATCGGGACATCAATGTGCAAGGAACGCGACATGTGGCCGAGACCGCTCGCCGCCGTGGTGCCCGCCTGGTCCACGTCTCGTCGGTCAACGCCCTGGGGCTCGGCGCGCTCGACGCCCCGGCTGACGAAGAGCATGCGCTCCCCGGCATTGTGCCGGTGCCGTATGTCGTGACCAAACGGGCGGCGGACGAATTGGTACAGGAAGAAATCGCCCGCGGCTTGTGGGGAGTTATCGTCCATCCGGGTACGATGTTCGGACCGTGGGACTGGCGTCCGTCCTCGGGCAAAATGCTCCTGGAGGTCACTCGATTCGCCCTCTTTGCTCCTGTGGGGTCGGGAAGTTTCGGCGATGTCCGAGATGTCGCCGCCAGCGTCGTCGCTGCTGCGGAGCGGGGGAGCCCGGGCCGGCAGTACATCTTGGCAGGGCACAACCTGCCTTTGCGCAGGTTGTGGAAACAGATCGCCGCCCTCGTCGGCAAGCCGGGCCCGCGCCTGCCGATGGGGCCAATCTTTCGAGCAATTGCTTCTCCCGTGTGCGATGTGACGACCTGGCTCCGCCGCCGTGAGGGAGCTGCCAACTCGGCTGTCCTGGCCCTCAGCCGGCAGAGCCATTGTTTCTCGAGCCAGCGAGCGCAGCGCGAGCTCGGATACGCCATCCGTCCGCTCGAGGAAACGCTGACCGACGCCTGGCAGTGGCTTCAGGAGCACGGCTACGTAACGTCCGCCAGGAAGCGTTAGTGCAGATGCTCGCAGTTATTGGCCGCTGTCCGTTTCGTGCGCTCGGTCATGGCACAAACGCACTTGCACGCTGCCGTCGGCCGCCGGGAGGAACTGGTAGATCTTGTCGGCGTACCGCTCGAAGATCGATACGTCGTGGTGGCTGATCATCAGTACCTGAAACCCTAGGGCCCGGCCGGCGTCGTGCACCATTTTCACCAGCTTCGGCACGAGATCGGGCCGCAGCCAGCAGTCCTGCTCGTCGAGCACCAGGACCCGCCGGTGCTGAGCTTCGTCGAGCGTCGTGAGGGCAAACATCCGCAGACCTACGCTCAGGATGTTCGCGACCGAGCCCCCCTGGCCGCGGAGAATGTCCTCTTCCTGGCCGCTCCGCTCGATCGAAAACTCGACGACCGCCACGTCCCGCTTGAATTCCGTCTTGGCCTTGAGCACGAGCGGCTGTTCGAGAATCTCTTGCAATGCGACGGTCAGGTTCCGCTCGACGACCGTGAGCAATTGTTCGAACAGTTGCCGGCCGAGCTGCTCGAGCGCCGCGGTCACATCGCCGGCGATCGCCAGATAGGCGTTCAGCTCGTCGAACTCCTGAGCCATCGCGACGCTCCGCCGCAGACGCTCGTCGCGGCGGTCAAGCAGCCGATCGACCCGCCGCCGGGCTTCGGCGGGCGAGCGACTGGCTCGTTCGGGCTGTGGAAGCGAATGGGCCATGAGAGCTAATTGGAGCTGGGCGAGCTTTCGGCCGCGAATTTGTGTTCGACGCTGGCCAGGTCCGCCTCGATCTTGTCGAGCTGCTCCTGGTAACTCGCCCGTTTAGCTTCGTTCTCGGCCTTCATTTGGGCCAGCTTTTCGCGCAGCGCGGCCAGGTCGTCGGTGCCGTACTTTTCGCGGGCCTCGGCCTGCAGCGCTTCAAGCTGCGTCCGGGCGTGTTCGAGGTTCGTCTCGGCCTGAATCTTTCGCTTGTTAAGCTGCTGAAAACGTTCCTGCAGCTTCTCAATCGACTGTTCGCCGCTGGGCGCGACCTCCTTACTGGTTGCCATTACCCTCGATCTCCGTTGCCAGGTGCATGATCTCGGCGGCGACAGCCGGCGAAAACTGAGTCACGTTCTGCGATAAAAATTCGGTCAGGCCTGCGCCGCTCGCAGTCCGCCGGGCCTGCAGTTCGGCGAGTCCCGTGACAAACGCCGACGCCCCGCTCTCCTGCGGAACGTCCACAATCTGCTCGTGAAACACTTCGTCGAACGGCCGATGCGGCACTTCGACATACTCCACGCGGTAGTCGGCGGCCAATACGTCGATCCGCAACACCGACGGCACATGTTCCCGCGTCGCGTCGCTCCGCGCTCGCCGGCTGATATTCCCCGGCGTGAGCCACCGCGTCGAGCCCGCCACGATATCCTCCAGCCGGCGATGAATGTGGCCGTTGATTACCAGGTCGACTCCCTTCATGGCAAAGGGCCGAATTCGCCCGTCGTCGTAACCGGGAATCAAAATGTCGTGATGTGCCAGCCAGACCACCAGCGGCGGCGGTCCTCCCTGGCTCACGACGCGGGCGTCTTCGGGCAGTTCAAAGCCCCGCGGCAGAGGCTGACGATACGACGAACCGCCAATGACCACGACCCGCGGACCGATTTGCCCGATCCAGGGGGAATCTGCACTGACGAGCTTCAACCGGCCGGCTCCGACGAGCACGCTCAGCGAATCGTGCTCGCGCAGCTCCGGCTCGGCACAGTCGTGATTGCCGTAGAGCCCCAGCACCTCCCCCTGAAGCAGATCGATCAGCCGGACAAGCATCCAGTTGGGGTTGTCCCGCGGCTTGTCGAACAGGTCACCCAGAATGCACGGCAGCAGCCGATTCTCGGCCGCGTAGGCGAGCGCCCAGGCGAGCTTGTCGAGGATCACGGTTGGATAATCGTCGCGGCGATGCCCGGGCGGACGGCTTTCCAGATGCGGATCGCCGATCAGCAGCAGGCCGACGTAGGGCCGGCCGGTCGGCTTCTCGGTTACGGGATCAGTCATGCGTGTGCCCTCCCGGCGCGGCGCCGCCGCCCGCACTCGCCAGCCAGCGATCGGCATCGAGCGGGCTGCCGCAGGTCGGACAGAGGCTGCTGGCGGCAAACTCGCGCATGGCGAGTTCCGCGGCGCTGAGTTCGGCTTCCGCGTGAACCAGTTCCCCCGTGCGGCGGTGGAGCGTGTCGCTGGCCGTTTCGATTCTGGCAACGAGCGCCGTGAGCTCGGCCGCGGCACTCGTATCGGTCGGCGGCTCGGATAAGGCTCTGCCGACCTGCGTTGCCGCCGCCAGTTCCAGGGCCCGGGCCAACTGCCTCTGTGCCGCGTCAAGCTGGTCGGTGAGCCGCGATAGCGCCTCCGTGTCGATAATCGGCGGCGGCTCGGACAACGGGGCGAGCGCATGCCGCTGGAGTTCCGCACTCCGCACGGTTTTGGCCAGTTGTTCCTGTTCGCCGAGCGACCTGGCGAGCGACCGTTCGTCGGCGAGTACGGGGGGGAACGCCAG